>JBOHNM010000012.1:0-45605 GCA_050730675.1 Phycisphaerales bacterium
GCTCCACTCGCCCCCACCCGCACTCCGGGCACCCCGACTGCGTCTGCCCGCTCAGGTCATACCCGCACTTTTCGCACGCGCCCTTGCGCTTCCGCCGTGAACGCCGCCAGGCGGCGAACCCGACGAGCGCCACGCTCCATAGCACCGCGTACACCACCGTGTTCACCGCAAACCCGCTCCACAACGGCGTCAGCGGCAGCGCCCGCGCCTGCCCCGCGCGGCTCCCGCCATTGATCACCCAATGCGTCGAAACCTGGATCCCGTCCATCGCTTGGTACGGCGGCCCCGCCAACGGCGGCGGCGCCATCCAGAACGCATCGTGCAGCCGCGCACGCATCGCGATCAGCGGCCACCCCGTCGCGATCTCGAACACCTGCTGGCTGTGCGGCGATCCCGTCACCGGCACCTGCGACATCAGCCGCTCCGGCTCCCCCGGCTCCGCCAGCGCACACCACACCGGAAACGCCGCGCTCTTGGCCGCCTGATCCCTCGCCCAATCCATATCCGTGCCCTTGGACTGGACCGACCAGTACACCTGCTCCATCCCCGGCCCCGCGCTGCGGCCGAAACTCAGTGCCTTTCCGCTCTGCACCACCCACCCCTGAGTCACCGGCGAGCCGACGGTGTAGGACCAGACCGCGATGGACCACGAAACCGCGACAGTGGTCAACGCGCCCGCAACCGCGGCCAACGCCAGCAACCTCAAGGCACGCGATACCCGCGACCGCCCCATATGCGGAGTCTACCGGGAGCCGCGTCAGTCAGTTTCACCAGAGACGAACCCGCTCCTACCTCACCGGAAACTCCCAAGGCACCCCCGGCTTGTACCCCACCAGCCCATAAAGCTCCTGCCGCGTCTGCATCTGGTCCACAAACCCCGCCACCGTCCCCTCGCTCTTGAGCTGCGCCAAAGCCCGCGTCACGGCTCCCATCGCCGTCCGCAGCAGACTCACGGGATAAATCACGCACGAGTACCCCATGCTCTGGAACTTCGCCAGCGGGATCAGCGGCGTCTTCCCGAACTCCGTCATGTTCGCCAGCATGTACACACGCTTGTGCCCGGCGCTTGCGTGCGCTCCGGGCGGGTTCATGGCCGCGGCAAAGCGTGCGAACTCCTCCTCGCTCGCCAACCCCTCCGGAAAGATCATCTCCGCCCCCGCCGCCACATACGCCCGTGCCCGCGCCACCGCCGCCTCAAACCCCTCCACCCCGCGTGCATCGGTCCTCGCGCACACGATCAGCCCCGGCTGGTTCGATGTGCCGATGTCCCGCGCCGCCAGCGCCGCCCACTCCACCTTCTCCACCATGTGGTCCTGCGGCACCAGCTCCTTTCCATCCAGGTGCCCGCACCGCTTGGGGAACTCCTGATCCTCCAGGTGCAGCCCCGCGGCGCCCGCCCTCGCATAATCGATCACCGTCCGACGCACCATCTCGGCCTCGCCGAACCCCGTGTCCGCATCCGCGATCACCGGCAGTCCCGACGAATCCTGTACCTCGCGGATCACACGGCAGAAATGCTCCAGCGACAGCACCCCCACGTCCGGCACGCCCGCGCAGACGCTCGTCGCCGCACCGCTCACATATGTCGCTTCAAACCCCGCTTGCGCCACCGCCCGCGCGCACAGGCCGTTGTACGACCCCGGCATCGCCACACACCCCTTGTCCATCAACGAACGCAGCTTCGCGGCCTGACTCATGCCCGAGTGTAGTAGCGTGACGCTCACTTGCTCCTGTTCCCTTTGTCCCTCCATCTCTCCGCCACTTCTTCTACACTCCCTCATGCTCCCCCTCACCCCCCTCTTCCTCTCCGCCTTCCTCGCCGCCGTCCCTCCGCTCCCGACGCAAGACGCCGCCGCCGTCACCGCCGAAGTCTCCCCCGACCGCCTCGCCGCCGACATCAACAAGCTCGTCTCCTTCGGCACGCGACACTCCCTCTCTCCCAAGCAGGAAAACCGCGGCATCCACGCCGCATGCGATTGGATGGTCGCCGAGCTGCAGAAGCTCGCAACCGAAAACAACGGCCGCGTCAACGTCGCCGTCCAGACCTTCACGCCTCCCAAGTCCGCCCGCATCCCCGTCGCGGGCGCCGAGCTCTCCAACATCATCGTCGCCATCCCCGGCCGCGCCGTCGAAATCCGCCGCACCGGCGACGCCGACGCCGACCGCAAGGAATTGATGACGCGCCTCCCCTCCCTCAAGCGCGTCTGCATCATCGCCCACTACGACTCGCGCAACGGCGAGGCCAACGACACCGAGAAGGATGCGCCCGGCGCCAACGACAACGGCTCCGGCACCGCCGCCGCGCTTGAGATCATCCGCGTCCTCGCCAAACGCGCCCCCCTCGACCACAGCGTCGTGTTCGTTCTCACCGCCGGTGAGGAGCAGGGTCTCCTCGGCGCCAAGTTCCTCGTCGATGTCATCAAGGGCCACGGGGAGCAGATCGTCGGCGTCCTCAACATGGACATCGTCGGCGACCCCACCGGCACCCCGCGCGACGACGGAACCATCCCCGTCACCCGCGACAAGGTCCGCCTGTTCAGCGAGGGCATCCCCAGGAACCCCACCGCCGAGCAACTCGCCCAGATCAAGGCCAATAGCGCTGAGAGCGACAGCTCCAGCCGCCAGCTCGCCCGCTACATCGCGGAGATCTCCGCCGCCCAGCGCCTCGACGTCCAGCCCATCCTCGTATTCCGCCAGGACCGCTACCTCCGCGGCGGCGACCACATCCCCTACAACGACGAGGGCTTCCCCGCCGTCCGCTTCTCCCAAGTCAACGAGAACTACGCCCGTCAGCACCAGTACATCACCGACAAGACCGGCGATACACCCAATTTCGTGGACAAGAATTACCTCGCAGGCGTCACCCGCGTCGTCGCGGTCTCCGCCTTCCACCTCGCCGCCGCCCCGCCCGCTCCCGAAAAGGTCCGCATCGTCACCGCCGACCTCGGCGTCAAGACCGCCCTCCGCTGGACCCTCCCACCGCCCCCGCTTGGCGAACTCGCCCCCGGCGACGTCGCCGGCTACGAGATCGTCTGGCGTGAAACCACCAGCCCCACCTGGCAGCACGCCAAGGACGTCGGCCGCGTCGGCGAAATCACCGTCGAGATCAGCAAGGACGACCACTTCTTCGGGGTGCGCTCCTACGACTCCCGCGGCTACCGCAGCCCCGTCGTCTTCGCCATGGCCTCAAAATCCTGACCAATGCGAGCATCTGGCGACTTGGGCAACCTGACCCCATCACACGCCTGTCGCTTGATTCCATTAGGGAAATACATGGAACCCCGCGTAGCCTTCTGACGAAACTGGTGGCACGATTGACCACCGGCGGCCAGCGCCGCCGAACGCATCGGGGTTTCCGGGGCAATCGCCCCGGCGGGAGTCAGCGCTTGAACTTCACCACGACCGAAATCGGGCGGCGCTGCCGCGTCTTGACCACCGCACTCCTCGCGTCCGTCGCCGCCCTCGCCGCGACCGCCGGCACACGCGCCGACGACCGCATCCCCGACGCCCTCGCCAAGCAGGCGCAGGCCGACCAGATCTCCATCCAGCAACTCGCCTTCACCGCCCGCCCCGATGACGAGTGGTTCGCCACCGTCCGCCTCGGCGGCCAAGCCGTCACCCTCCAGCTCGCCCCCCACAGTCTCCGCTCACTCGATTCCCGCCTCCTCTGCCAGACCGCCGACGGCATGATCGAGCGCCCACTCCCGCCCGCCGCCACGTACCGCGGCCGCGTCCTCGGCCGCCCCGGCTCTCTCGTCGCCCTCTCCTTCATCGCCGGCCAGGCCAACGCCATGATCGACCTCGGTGGCGGTGAAACCTGGTGGCTCCAGCCCATGTCCGACTTCGACTCCGCCGCCGACCGCGGTGCGTACGCCGTCTACCCGCGCAGCGCGATCAACCCCCTCGAAGGCGCGTGCGGCGGTGAGATCGATTCCGGCCTCGTTGACGCCGCCGGCCCCGGCACCACCGGCAACTGCATCCGCCTGGCGCAGATCGCCTTCGATGCCGACTTCGAGTTCTTCACCCAGTACGGCTCGGTCACCACCGACGCCGTCGCCGGCATCGAGAGCGTCCTCAACGGCGTCGCCGCCATCTACAACCGCGACGTCAACGTTGACTTCACCATCACCACCACCATCGTCCGCGAAACCGACGTCATCTACACCGGCGGCACCTCCGCCACACTCCTCGGTTCGGTCGATAACGAGTGGTCCGCCAACAACGGCGCGATCACCCGCGACACGGTCCACCTCCTCACCGGCAAAGCCACCGGCGGCACCCTCGGCGTCGCCTTCCTCAACGCCCTCTGCAGCAACAACGTCGCCTACGGCTGGTCCCAGTCGCGCACCACCACCGCCATGGCCTCGCGCGTCGGCGTCACCGCCCACGAGATCGGCCACAACTTCAACGCCAGCCACTGCGACGGCGACCCCGACTGCTCCATCATGTGCTCCGGCCTCGGCGGCTGCGCCGGCAACATCACCAAGTTCTCCTTCCGCTCTGTAAACTCCATCCGCGCCAAGGCCGCCAGTTCCGGCTGCCTCCAGTCCGTCGCCGCCGTCACCGATCCGCTCGTTCCCGGCGCCGACAACGACTTCTTCACCATCTCCAATAACGCCGTCGCCGCCACCTTCGACGTCATGTCCAACGACGGCGACGGCAACTGCCAGACCATCTCTATCCAGACCTTCGCCGCAACCTCCAACGACGGCGCCGTGATCACCCGCTCGGTCGGCTCCGGCCCCAACGGCCGCGACCGCTTGGTGTACACCCCACCCTTCCCCGACTCCTCCGGCCTTGACTCCTTCACCTACACCCTCGCCGACTCGGGCGGCTCCACGGCCACCGCCACCGTCTACATCGACGACACCTTCCAGCTCCCCGCCCAGCCCATCACCTCCCTCTCAGCCAACGGCCTCGACGCCGCCTACTACGTGGTGCCCACCACCATCTCCGTCCTCCCCAACTTTGCGTCGCTCACGCCCTACCTCCATGCCAACGTCCCCAACCTCGCCTACTCGTCCACCAACGGCGCCTTCGCCAACAGCGGCCGCACCAACCAGGTCGCCGCCGTCTTCACCGGCTACTTCATCGCGCCCGTCGCCGGCAAGTACACCTTCTACACCCAGTCCGACGACGGCTCGAACATGTACTTCGGCAACAACCGCACCGTCTCCAACGACGGCGTCCACGGCATGACCGAACGCAGCGGCTACGTCTACCTCGCCGCCGGCAACCACCCCTTCCGCGTCGAGTTCTTCGAGAACTCCGGCGGCGCCGGCCTGGTCGTCAGCGTCGTCGGCCCAAGCGGCAGCGGCCTCGAAACCAAGGCCGCAATCGCCACCACCAGCCTCCTCCGCCGCATCCCCTGCCCCGCCGATGTCGCCACCGTCGGCGGCAGCGCCGGCGCAGACTTCCTCGTCACCCCCGACGACCTCGTCGCCTTCCTCGCCGCCTTCTTCGCCAACAACCTCGCTATGGCCGACATCGTCGGCCCCGGCGGCAGCGGCGGCCCCGACGGCCAGATCACCGTCGACGACCTCGTCGCGTACCTCTCGCGCTTCTTCGCCCCCTGCCCATAAATGTGGCATCGTAGGCCGCTCTGGGCGTAGTGTGGTCGGGTGTCCAAGCCCGTTAAGCGAGTATCAACCAAGGGGTCACGCGGCCGGCACCGGCTGATGCGCGTGCAGGAACCACCGCTCGATCAGCACGCGCCGTGAGAACCATCGCGTCGCAAAGAGGTACGCCGCGGCCCGCGTCTTCAGCCACGACAGATGCCCATCTTGGCCCGAGGCTCCAGGTTCTCTCGCCCCAAAACGGCGCGTGATCTGATCCGCATACGACCGCAGCTTCAACTCTGAGTAGTCGCCCCGCGCCGCCAGCAGCGCCTCGGCCGCCAACATCCCCGACTCGACGGCCGGGCGTATCCCCTCACCGCTGCACGGATAGGCCAGACCCGCCGCATCGCCGATGAGCAGGAACCCGTCTCCCGCAATCCGCCGCACGGCATGCCCGTACAGGATGTACGCATGGCCATGCAGCCGTTCAGGCGCGTCGAGCGGAATCCGTCCCTGCTCCTTCATAAGGCGACAGAACGCGGCGGCGTGCTCGGCCAGACGATGATCGTCCTCCCGCCCCAGTCCGATGTTCAGGTATTCGCCCTTGCGGAAGCACCAGCCGTACCCCTTGAGGTCGGGGCAGAAATACAACTCGGGCACTTCCGCGTGCACGGCGCACTCCGCCGCCTGACGTTCATCCAACCGGAATTCAATCTCCTGCGCCGCAACGATGAGCTCCTTGCCGTCTGTCATGCCGCCCAGCGCCCGAGCGACCGGGCAGAAATGCCCCCCCGCACCGACAAGCACCGACGCTCGGATCGACCCATTGACGAGCCATGAGTCCCCGGTGCGCTCGATGGACTCCGTTCGCTCCCCCAACAGCAGGCGGGCGCCGCTCCGGTCGAGAAGGTAATGATCAAACTCGCAGCGGCGGATGCCATAGCTCACCGGCTGGCGGTATTCCGTGAGCACCACTCTGCCGCCGAGCACACCGGTTCGGAAACCCGTGATCGGTTGGAAAACCCGCGTCGCGGCGTACTCCGCGGTGTCGAGCCGAAGTTCCTCAACGACCGCCGGTGTGATCCAGCCTGCGCACGTCTTGTCCCTCGGGAACGTCCGCTTGTCGAGCACGACCACATCTACACCGCGATCCCGCAGGCGCTGGGCGCATGTCGAGCCCGCCGGCCCGCCGCCCACGATCAGTACCTCGCATGAATCCATAGTTTGCGGCCCTCATTCTCCGTGCCGATAGAGGTGCTCTCGCGTGAACGGCACATGGTCGTTGGTCACGCGGGAGAACGTCACCTGGAACAACTGCATCCACCCCGTCAGAAACGCCGCTCGCGATCCGGCAAGGTACATCCGCCACATGCGGACAAACCGCTCATCGAACATCTCACGCACTCGGTCCCGTTGGCGCTCGAATCGTTCCAGCCAGTGCCGCAGCGTCTCAGCGTAGTGGGGCCGGAGATTCTCGACATCCAGCGCCACCAGCGCGTTCGACTCGAAGATGTCCATCATCTCGCCAAGCGAGGGGACGTACGCGCCAGGAAAAATGTGCGTCGTCGTCCACGAATCCACCGGCATCGGACGCGGCCGCCCGATGGAGTGGATAAGGCCGCGCCCCGATGGTGTAAGGCATCGGTTGACGATCGCGCCGAACTCCCGATAGTGGCGTGGCCCAACGTGCTCGAGCATGCCGACTGAAACAAAGGCGTCAAACTTGCCGCTGATGTTGCGGTAGTCGTCCTCGATGAACTCGACCTGTGACCCCAGGCCCGCGGCCGTGGCTCGCTCGCGGGCGAGCATGATCTGCTCGTGGGAGACGTTGAACGCCTTGACATGTACGCCATAACGACGCGCCATGTACAGCGCCAGCGATCCCCATCCGCACCCCGCTTCCACGACGGTCTCCCCGAGGCGCAAACAAACCTTGCGGCACACATGCTCCATCTTGGCTTCCTGCGCGGCCTCGAGTGACACGTCGGTCCGCGGGAAATAGGCGCACGTGTAGACCATGCTCTCGTCGAGCCACAATCGATAGAAGTCATTGCCAAGGTCGTAGTGATGACCGGCATTGGCCCGGGCACGCGACAGCGAGTTCAGTGGGAGCTTGCGAAACCGACTCGCGCTTCGCGTGGCGAATGTCCCGTCGAATGACTGCACCCGGTAGAGCGCCTCCAGGAAGCCGACCAAGTCTCCCTCGACGTCCATGCGCCCGCTGCTGTACAACTCGCCGAACTGAAACTCGGGATCCATCGCGAGCCGGTAGAGACTGCCGCGATCATGGAGGACAATCCGCACGATCGCCGGCCCATCGCCGCTGGCAATCGTCTCCCCATTCCACAGAGTGACCCGCAAGGGAGGACAGTGTTCACGCTCGAGCATCCGACGGACCATCCATCGCTCAAACGGAAGCACGCCGGCGCCCGACCGCATGCCGGCATCGGTGGTCGGATCAGCCAAGAGCTGGGAACGCTCCGCCATGTCACGCCTCCCGCAGCCACCCGACCATCAGAGCACCACACCCGCAATACGGCTCTCGAACGCCACGCGTTCGTTCACCATTCCGTGGATCTGGCACACGAATCTCTTTGGGGTCCATCGCACCTCTTCACAAATGAGGTAAAGGTCCTGACCCGGCCGTACCGCGTTCCTGAATGAGCACTGATCGATACGGGCAAACGCAGGTGTCTGTGGAACGGTGCTCCGGCTGTTGTGGAGATAGCAGGCGAGCTGCGCCCCCGCTTCGGCCAGCAGCACTCCCGGCATGACCGGGTCTCCCGGGAAATGCCCCGAGGTCCAGAACTCATCGGCGCGAACGTGCTTGATCGCCACACCGCGATCAAACCCATCGGACGTCCACAGCACACGATCGAGCAGCAGCATGATCCCTCGGTGCGGGACCTTCGTTTCGATCTGCGCCCGTCCACGCGGAGCCGTATGCCGGAGCGCATGCTCCAGCACCCCCAGTACCACACTGCCAGCGTCTTGTGTTCTGTCCATCTGGAGGCCCTCATGTCGCTCCGCACAGAGTACCCCACAACAGCGAGAGTGCCAGAGCACCGGGCAGGTTGTCGATAGACTGACCGTTTCAATAGCTGATAAGTGTGACAGCGGATGACAGCTTGTTCATCTTCTGTTCATTCTTGCTCAGATTAACTCATCTGACCCAGACCGAGCTCGGCGAACTTGTGCCACCCAATGGGAAGATGTTTGTGCGGGCCCACATACGAGCCGTCCGAACCTGGTGGGTGTGGCATTCGGCAGATCGTTCGAGCGGTCCCGCTCCCGGCACGGGTGCTCCCGCAGTCCAAAGCGCAATGCGCCGCACAACTTGCTCGCCCATCCCGGCGACTGCACGATATCGTAATGCCTTCGCGGCACGAGCTCCCGAACCTATCCCTACGCGATCACTGGCGAAAACCGCCGGAGATCATTTCGCCGGTGCCTGCTGACGCTCCACCGGCAGTGGCACCAGGGTGGTCACCGTCCCCTTGCTGTCCTTGTCGTCGAACCTCGATACAAATCGGGTCATCAGCGAGTCATACACCACCGGCATGATGGACTTCGACTGAACTTCCCGGACCTCGAAGCGCGTGATCGGCCGCTCCGACGTTACTTTGCACTCCGGCTCCCGCGGAATCGTGCCGCATCCCAGCACGATGTACATCTCCGCAAAGAAGAACAGCACGTCGGTGTTCGGCGTCCGTGACATCTCGTCCTTGCTGGGAGTCGGCATCTTGATCATCGATGTGTCCCAGGTGACCTCGCAGAACTCCCCGGGCTTCAGCAGCTGCGCCCGCGTTCCCGGCTCTTCGACCGTCTGAGCGTCATCACGGAACACGCGCACATTCACGGGCTTGTTGGCCATCGTTGAAAGGAAATACACACGCTCGGTCACGTGCGTCACCCCTGCCCCATCGGTGTTGGATAGGACTTCGATGGCAAACTGCGTTCCATCCGACGCCGCCCTGATCCTCAGCCCCGCCAGCAGCGGAAACTTGCCCGATGCAATGGCGTACCCACCTTTGATGCTCAGCACCGATCCGTCCGTCGCGCTGCTCGCGATGCCCAGACTGCCGGGACTCCGGAATATTCCGTGACCATCGACCATGCCGCCCGGCGATGATCCGTAGACCACGTCAAAGTCGCACGGCACCGGCACAGGCGGCGTCCCCCACGACGTCCTTGGAACCGTGGACACGTAGCACGTGTCCGAGTTGGCCAGCGCCCGGTCCAGGCAAATGCAGGGCCTGACTCGAATCGTGCTCAGTCCCCCCGACTTGACCGCGGCGACCGCTTCCTGGTTGTGTGTGGCGGATTCTGCCGCCCCGAGTCCGATGACTCCCAGCACGACCACGCACGGCGCAACCACCAGCCTACCGAGCAGCTTCAGTTTCATGCGATCCTCTTGACTGAGTTGTTATCCACCGCAGCCTCTTCCCGCCGGTCAATCTGATCGCCACGATGAGCAGTGCCGTGACGATCGCCGACGCGACCGGAGCATACACCGGTATGTAGCACAGGGTGTTCCGCAAAAACCAGTATGAAACACCGAACAGCAGCACCACCAGCGCCGCGAGCAGCGCCGCCGCAACCGCCACGAACACGACTCTTCGTTTCTCGCCCAATCCCAGCAGCGCCCCTGAAAGAAGCGCCGCCCCAACGGCACACACAAATACGACCCAGTTGCCGACTCGATGAACACCGCCGCCGGTCAGCAACGCCTCATACGCGACTGCGTGCCCGTAGACACCCCACAGATCGCGTCCGTCGGGGTGCGGGAAATGGTCTGGCGCAAGACTCGTCATGTTGGCGACGAAGATCGCCCGTCCCTTGAACCACGCGCGACGCGTCTCAGGTGACGCGTCCAACACATCGCGGATCGTGTGCGTCACCGCATCGAGTTGCTCCTGCGGCGGAATGGCCAGCATCAGATCGGTGATTCGGTCCCCGTCCCGCAGTCCGAGATCCTTCTGGTCTTCCGGGCTCGGATCACGGATCGTCACGGTCGATGTTGTCCACACCGGGTACGGCGGACCATCGCCCAGTTCGACCGTGGGAAGCGCCGGATCGCGCACGTGGGATTCGACCACAATGCGATGCGCCGATTCGTCGATGACGAATCGATGTACCGCTGCGGGCTTGGGAAAACACACCGACGCCAACGTCTGGAGCGGGAGTCCTGGCCGCGGCGGCTGTGACTCCCGCTCCATCAGCAGATCGTCCCTCCAACCGCGGGAGTCATCGAACATTGCAGTTACGCCACCCCATCTTGTCGGTGGTTGAAGAACATTGGCATTCAGCGCGTCGGTGGTCCCCAGATCGAGCTTGCCAGTGTCCAGCCCCACAATGATTGGAAACTTGGCCTTCGCGGCCACCTTTGCCCACCGTTCATCGGTTTCCGTTGGACCGCCGAACACAATGTCGAAACTCACCGCAGTCGCGCCGGCATCACTCTCGATCAACTCCTCGATCAGCGCGGGGTAGACGCTTCGCCACGTCCTGGCCTTTCCGAGATCGACCGCCTCAACCTGTTTCCCCTTCACTCTCAGGCGCTGCACGACATCCTCAACTTCATTGGTGCTCCGAAAACCCACCACCGCGACATGCTTCAACTCAGCGCTCGAGACCGCCGGCGGTGGAGTCCGGAATACCCAACGCTCAAATGCGCTCGTCACGCCCGTCGCTTCCGCCGCGTTCTCGCCCCAGTTAGCTCCCACTGCCGTGCCGATCGCCACACTTACCAATCCACATACCACAATTTTGGCGCGGCGTTGCAGCAGTTCGGCTTTGGCCTGTTCCACCTCGGGCAGCGAGCCTCGCACAGCTTCCACGCCGGCGGAGTTCGCCTGCTCGGCTTTCTCGCTATCCGGCGGAGACACGAACGGGGCACAGCCCACGGCGCCGACCTCGAAGACTTCTTGCGGTGCTTCGATCCCTTTGAACCTGTACTCCCCGTGCGCTTGCCATCGCAGCCGAGGGCGCACCGTCAAGCTCTTTTCGCCGCACTCCGGATGCTCTCGCACATACTGCTGCGCATCATCGAAGATCGCACGGCTGACAAGGATCTGGCCCGGCAAGGCGAGCGATTGGATTCGTGCGGCCAGGTCGGCGGCAGGGCCGACAACCTTGGCCTTGCCCTGGATGTCGCGCTCGAGAACCGAGACCTCCCCCTGGTGGATACCGGCCCGGACACGGAAAGGTGTGCCACTGGGTGAGAAGGTGCGATCGGTGAAAAGTCCATGCTGAAAGCGGAGCGCCGCATGGACTGCATCGGAAGCCGTGCGGAATGCGACCAGAAATCCATCGCCGAGATCCTTCAGGATTTCAGCGCCGGGAATCGAGGCCACGATCCCGGCAAGGAGAGCGTCGTGCGCACGAGCAAGCTCCGCGTACGCGGCGGCGCCGACAGCTTCGGGCTGCTTGAGATGCGTGGACCCGGCGACATCGGTGAACATCAACACCATGTGGCGCGACAGCGGCGCGCCCGCAGCGGGCTGGGATGCAAGCCCGGTACGCATCCGCGCAGTCTAGCAGGGGCCGCCGAAGCAATTTCACAGCCGCTCGATGACCGGCGGCAAGATGTTCCGCCTCACCGCCCAAGTCGGCAATTCACGCGCGTTTGCGGGCAGGAAAGGGGGGGCCGATTCCGCTATGCCACCCTCACTCCATCATCCAACCCCTGCGGCCGCTCGTCCAGCTCCCCAAGCGGCCGCCGGAAGCTCAGCCGCACGTCCGTCCCGATCACCCGCGACTCGTACAGCTCGAACCGCTTCGCCTCGACCAGCGACACAGGATTGAGCCCACCCGCCGGCCCCGGCGCGCCGGCATCGCCGATCACCATCGGCGCCATGTACACCTGCAGTTCATCCACCAGATCCGCCCGCAGGAATCGCCCGACCGTCGAAGGTCCGGCTTCCAGCACCACGTTCGAAGCGTCGTGTCTTTGCCGCAGGTGCTCCAGCAGCCCGAGCACATCGAGCCCGTCGGCCCGCCGCTCCAGCACCAGCAGCTCCGCCCCCCGATCAATCCATCTCTGTGCTGCCTTCGCCTCTCCAGCCGCCTGATCCGGCCCCGTTGCGATCACCAGCGGCGCCCGCGGCAGGTCCGCCGCCAGGCTCTCCCCCAGCCGCATGTCCGCGAGTTCGAAATGCGGGTCGATCACCACCCGCCGCGCAATCCGCCTCACGCTCACCCCCCGCGCCGTCAGCCGCGGCCGATCCTTCTTCACCGTCCCGATCCCCGTCACGATCGCATCCACCCGTGCCCGCAAGAGATGCACACGCCGCCGCGACCGGTCCCCCGAGATCCACTGGCTCGCCCCCGACCCCGTCGCGATCTTCCCGTCGATGCTCTGCGCCCACTTGGCGATCACGTACGGCAGCCCCGTCACCACCCGCTTCACAAACGGATCCGCCAGCCGCGTCGCCCGGGCGGACACGATGCTGTGCCGCACATCCACACCCGCCGCCGCGAGCCGCCCCGCCCCGCCCGATTTCAGCGGGTTCGGATCCCGCCGCGCATACACGACCCCGGCAATGCCCGCCGCCAGCAGCGCATCCACGCACGGCGCGTGCCGTCCTTGACCATTGCACGGCTCCAGCGTCACGTACGCCGTCGCCCCCGCCGCCGCCTGCCCCCGCACCGCGCAGTCCGCCAGCGCCTCCACCTCCGCGTGCGCCCCGCCGAACGCCCGGTAGTGCCCGATCCCGATGACCCGGCACTCTCCCCGTTCCTCGCGTGCGATCACGCACCCCACCACAGGATTGGGCTCGACTCGCCCTGCCCCGCGCCACGCCGCCCGCGCCGCCAGGTCCAGCATCGCCCTGTCCCAGCGCGGGTGGGGGGTCACGCGATCCTCACCATCGTCCGGCGTGCCTCACTGCTCAACAGCGGCGCCGCGTCGCGCAGCCACCGCCGCGCATCCTGCACGTACCCCGCCGTCGGCTTCAGCTCCGCGATCCCCCGCTCGGCCGCCCGCGCCGACCAGTACCGGTTGAACCGCGCCATCATCAGCTCGCGCACCAGCTTCGCCGCCATCGATGCCAGCGCCACCATCATGCAGGCCCCCTCCGCCTCGACCTGGAAGATCAGCGTCATCTCCCGCTCGGCCCCGTCCGCGCCCCGCCCGCACACGCGGTACCGGCTGCGGATATCCCCCTGCTCCAGCACCTCCACCGCCACGCCCACCCCTCCGCTCGCCACCACAGTGTCGTGGATAAATGCCGCGTAGTCCGCCCGCCCCCCCTGCCGGTCGCACACCACCCGCGGCCCGCCCTCCGCCGCCCCCTCGCCCGTCCGCGACCACGTGTCCCACACCTGTGTCATATGGCTCGCCAGCCCGATCGCCGTCGCCGCCGCCTTGGTCCCCGCCTGCCGCACCGTCTCGTTGAACGCCCCTTCCCCCACCGCCGCCACCCGCACATCCAGCAGTTCGCACCCGGCCTTCGCCAGCGCCAGCGCCACGCCGTTGGCCCGAACCCCCAGCCGCGCCCCGTCGTTGGCCAGCGGCATCGCCATCGGCTCGCCGCCGTACCACTCGTGCCGCTCGCGCCGCACCCCCAGCAGGTTCAGCAGCTCCGCGTCGGTCTCGGGCCGCCGGTCCATGCACCGCAGCATCGCCAGCACCCCCGCCTCCAGGTGCAGCAGCGGGTGCTTCACTGAGTCGTTGGCGAGCTTGAGCTTCTTGCTGTCCTCAACGGCGATCCGCCCGCGCTTGTCCCCGCCCTTGCGGCACACACCCCCCGCCAGCACCTTCCACAAATCCGGGGCGGTCTCGCCGGGCATCCACTCCCCCACACGGATCGCGCTCATGCCGACCGTCAACGGCCCGAGCATCGGGCCGTACCCCGCTTCATCCATGCCGACGATCACCAGTGACATCGCCGCCAGTGTACCGGCCGCACCGCCCGCCCCGCCGACAAACGACAAGGCCCCGGGGAAGAACCCCCCGGGGCCGGAGTGTGTGAATTGATTCGGGGAATCAGACCCGGCGGCGCCGTGCGCCAGCCAACAGCCCGAAGCCCGCCAGGGCCGCGGCGCCCGGGGTCGGGACGATCGCCATGCTGTTCCAGAAAGCGTCGCGCTGGCTGCCGCCGCCGGCGTTGAAGTTGAATAGACGCACGTTGTTCGGGAGCCCCGCGCCAAGCAGCGTGCCGGAGATTGGCGGGCCACCATTGATCGAAAGGTCGAAAGTCGAAAGGCTGGTAATCGTGAACGACAGAGTGAAGCCGTTGGCGGTGAAGCCCAGGCCCGCCGAGCCGCCGTTGTAGTTGTATGTGGTGCCGCCACCGGTGAAGTTGAAGAAAATATTCGTGAGCGGACCGTTGCGCAGCTCGAGCCCCACGCTGCTGCCACCGTCGATGAACCCGTTGTCCATCGAGATGTTGAACGTTTGGCCGACGAGCATGTCACCGACAAAGTCGCGGACGGCCGAGGACGTCTGACCGGAATTGGCGTACATGCCCCAAGCGCGGCCGGAAGTGTTGATGTTGCCACTGGGAGAAGTGCCGTTGTTGGACGAATCACCGGTGAAGGAGCCGGCATTGGTCCCGCCGCTCAATTGCCACGGACCGAAGCCGGTGCCGCCGTTGGAGCCGCTCGACCAGCCGCTGTTGTACGCGGCGTCGGCGGCACTGTCCGAGCCGACCACCGAGGCAAGGGCCGACGACGCGCCGGCCACGGTCGACAACGCACACACAACTGCAAGTGAACGACGATCCATATGTCTCTCCTCCGAATACGGGTTCGCGGACACGCGCATGAATTCGTGCGGCGGTTCGGCCACCGGAAAACACATTCGCGCTGGAACGTCGGGCGCTCTCTCCAGCCCCATCTCCGCTCCAAAACGACCGAAAGGCAGCAGGCCCGTGGGCCTTCTGCCTTCCTCATGCTTCACAAGATACACACATTCCCGATTCTGTCAACCGCAAGTACAGGTTTTTGCGCCCCGCAATACCCCCCAAACAGGCCGCCGCCCAACGAAAAACCGGCCGCCCATGGGGGCGGCCGGCTGCAAAGTGCGGCTGATAGGAGTCGAACCTACACGGGGGTGAGCCCACTAGAACCTGAATCTAGCGCGTCTGCCAATTCCGCCACAGCCGCAGCGGGAGGGAAGCGTACTCCCCGCCGCCCCCGGAGGCAATCGGCGAGCGTGCCTGCGGCGGCTCATTCGTCGCCGCCGGCCTCGTCGGTGGCCCCGGCCGCCACGGTCGCGGCGGACTTGGGGACCGCGGCCAGGCGTGCGGCGAGGGTCTTCTTGCGGATCTCGCCGAAGAGGTCCGCGTTCTCCTTGATGAACTTCTTGGAGTTCTCGCGTCCCTGGCCCAGACGGATGTCGCCGTAGTTGAACCACGCGCCCGATTTGTCCACGACCTTGCTGTCCACCGCGAGGTCGAGCAGGTCGCCCGAGGAGCTGATCCCCTCGTCGTACATGATGTCGAACTCGGCATCGCGGAACGGCGGGGCGACCTTGTTCTTGACCACGCGGGCCCGCGTGCGGCTGCCGATGGTCACGTCGCCTTCCTTGATCGCGCCGGTGCGGCGGATATCGATGCGGACCGAGGCGTAGAACTTGAGTGCGCGGCCGCCGGTCGTCGTCTCGGGGCTGCCGAACATCACGCCGATCTTCTCGCGGATCTGGTTGATGAAGACGACGGTGCAGTTGGACCGCGCGATCACGCCCGTGAGCTTGCGCATCGCCTGGCTCATCAGCCGGGCCTGCAGGCCCATGGTGGCATCGCCCATCTCGCCCTCGATTTCCGCACGGGGAATCAGGGCCGCGACGGAGTCCACGACGATCACATCCACAGCGTTGGAACGCACCAGCAGCTCGCAGATTTCGAGCGCCTGCTCGCCCGAATCGGGCTGGCTGACCAGCAGGGCGTCGATATCCACGCCCAGGCGCTTGGCCCAGCTGGGGTCCAGGGCGTGCTCGGCGTCGATGAACGCGGCGACGCCGCCTTCCTTCTGGGCGTTGGCCGCGACGGTCAGCGCGAGGGTTGTCTTGCCGGAGCTTTCCGGCCCGAAGACCTCGACGATGCGGCCGCGGGGGATGCCCTTGCCGCCGAGGGCGAGGTCGAGCGACAACGCGCCGGTCGAGATCCCGGGGATCGCGAGGTACGCGTGCTCGTCGAGCTTCATCACCGAGCCCTTGCCGAAGGCCTTTTCGATCTGCTGGACGGCGTTGCCGAGGGCCGCCATCTTCTCCTTGCTCGGGACGGGGCGTGCGGCGGGCACCACAGTATTGGGTGCACCCCCACTGGCGCCGGGCTTGGCCGCCGAAGCGGAGCCGGCCGCCGCGGCAACGTTCGCCGTGCTGGAACCAGCCGCGGGCGCACCGGGCTTGGCGCCATTGGCCGCGGGCGTGACGCCGGGCTTGTTCATCTGCGGAGCTTGATTGGAAACAGGGGGCTTCACTTCGACCGCGGACTTGGGCTTGAGGCCGTTGGCGGGAGCGGAAGCCGGAGAGGGGGCGGGAACGCGAGACATAGAGACCTTCCTTTCGCTGCCATGCGGGGCGGGTGGCGGAGGAGCAAGGACCGAAGTCCGCTGCTTCCCGGCACCCGGCGCACGGGTCCCGGCGTGGGGCTGGAAGACCAACATTGGCCTACCACATCAGGGGCGACACCGGACGCGTGCCTGACAGGAAGAGGATACCAGAGTCCAAACCCGGGTCAAGGGGGTCGTTCGGAATTTGTGGATTGTGGATAAGTCCACCGCTGGCCGCGTTTGGACCCGGCGCGTTCCATATCGTGTGCTCCTCCCGAACTCGGAAGACCAATGACCCTTGCGTACAAGCCCCCTTTTCCGGGCAATCCCGACGCTCTGATGAGTCACGTCCGCTCGCGCGGCTGGCGCGAATTGATGGCCGAGATCGCGGCGTTCAATCCGCGATGGGACCAGATCGTGGCGGCCTCCGAGCTGGGCGCCATGTTTGATGATCCCACGGGCGACTCGCCGCTGGATTCCGAGACCGATGACTGCCTTCTCTTCGCCTGCACGCAGCCGGATGACGGGCCGCTGACACTCGAAACTGCGCTGGTCCACCTCACCGCCCTCGCCATGATGTGGGCCGCGTGCGTTTCTCGATCGAACTGGGTCTATCTCGAAAACAACAGTGAAACCGAACAACTCGTGCTGATGACCCGCTGTGCCCGGCTTCTCGGGCCGGGTGCTTCGAGCGGCGCCCTCGAAGTGATCTGTCATGTCTACCAGCACTCGCCCAGCTACTGGTCGCGGACGCCGCTCGCCCTAGCAATCGAAGCTCTCCTGCTTTCAGCGCAACCGGAACTTCGGGACGCGTCGAGCGAATCGCAACTGCTGCGGCTGGCTCAGAACGAGATCGACGCGACCCATGATCTTGAGTACCACTCCGAACCCATCTCCGTCGACGAACTTTGGAGCAGTTGGGGGCGCGAAAGTACGGTATCGCTACTCGTTGATGAAATGGCGGCGATACCCGAACTCGCCGGCCTCATCTCGCGCCTCCGCGCCCTTCGCTCGCATCCTCCCCAGCGCTGAATCCGCATTACGTCGCCGTTCCGCATTCCGGGCAGACCACCGCGGCATCCAGCCCGCGCCGGTCGTAGGCGCACTTCACGCAACAGCGCCGAGCTGCTCTCGATTCCATTGACGCCGCGCTGCTCCATTGGGGATGAACGCGTCCACCAAAATGCAGTAGTCATGCTTTTCAAATTCGAACAGTCGCCCCACTACTTGCGATCTTTCCCACCCTTGCTGCGGCAGCCACGCCGCCAGGGCCCATGCGACGGCGATCGTGGTCACCACTCCGAGCCCGAGCGGGCGTGCGATCCAACGCCATGTCAGGGCATGCCCCTTCAACTTCAGCCGCTCCTTTGCCCCTTCGGGGCAATCCACTCCACAGAAACGTGTAGATGGCACCGTTCATTCTACGGGTTGCGTCGGCGAGGCGGCGACTTCACCCGTAGCTACATTCCATCGCTCCTACGGAGCGAAAGGCCAGGGCCGGGGACTGGCACCTGCACAATCCGACGTTGCCACCAGTCCTTTTGGACAATGGATTCCTCAATCCGTATCCGTCCACGCCACCACCGCCAGCCGCCGCCCGTCCGCTCCGAGGCACGCGAACGCGCCGTCCCACGCCACGTTGTCGAACCACTTTGAATCCGTGTTGAGCCGCACCCACGTGCAGGCATCGACCAACTGGCAGACTTCTTCGAATGTCGAGTCCGGGTCGGCCGTCGTCAGCCACCGCACCGTGCGCCACGCCCCCAGCCGCCCGAGTGCCGCGCCGGCGCCGTGGTCGTAGGCGCCGCCGTTGATCGCGATGTCCATGACGGCGTGCAGGGCGTCGGCGCCGCCGATGATGTGGCCGGTCGCCGCCCCCTTTAGCGGCACGAAATCCCGGCCGATCGACGCGATCAGTTCGAGCGAGGCCTTCGCCGGCGACTTGAGGCGGAAGGCCGTCGCTTCCGCCCGGCCGTTGGACCGCTTCGTGATGGACTCGAACGCCGCCCCCGCCTCGTCGCCGCTGGGTTCCACACCATCGTGCTCGGCCGGCGGGCCGTGCTCCAGCCCCCGTACCGGCCCTGGCGCGGGCATCGAGCGCCCGCCCGTTCCGTCGGGCGAGTAGTTCCACACGCTCAGCCCATGCTCGACGGCTGCCCGCCGCGGCGGGAGCCAACCCAGCGGATGGTTCATGCGACGCAGGCGGGCCCAGACGTGGTCGGGCAATTCGTCGGAATCGGGGATGCGGTCACGAAACTCCGCCTCGGCCAGGAGTGTGACGCCGCGCTCGAGCGAGGCGAGGCCCCCACCACCGAGCAGCATGACCACTTGCTTGCGGATTTCGGGCCAAGACGCGGCACACACAAACATGATGTCTTCGTGGCGCTGGGAACGGTCCATCGGTGGGCCTCGGGGTCGTCCCAGAGGCTAGGGCTACCTACTCACTACCGGTTCTGGCTGATGACGATCCCCGCGATCACGGCGAGAGCGATGCCGGTCGCAATGACCCCGCCGAGGGCGACAGGAAGAGAGCACCTGCGCAGGAGGCCGCCCATGGCCGCGCCGGTGCCGAGGGCGACGGGGAGGGACACAACCACCCAGAAGACCGCGGCGATGGGCCAGATGTTCGAGCCCATCGCCAGGGGCGTGACGACACAGGCGATCACGACGCAGCCTGCGTGGATGGCCATGCCGCGGATGACGACGCCGGGGCGGGACCGCACGAGGGGTGGGATCGGCCCGGGCAAGGTCGGCGGCGTGTCGGGCATTCGGGGCTCCGGTGCGAGGCTGATGGCAGCGTACGTCGTGGGCGGGGCGCAGCATTGCCGGATGGGTCGGAAGAAATGGACCGTCGCGAGTCTGGGCTTGAGCCGGGATGGCGACTGAGTCCATCGCGTTGATGGTCTTTGGTTTTCAAAGAGCGCGTGGGAGCGCCGCGGCTGGGTTTTCAGCGAAGGAACGAAGGGATCGAAGAGAAGCGTTAAGAGGGAGGGCAGGGCTCAGGCGGCGCGGGGCTGGGCGGGGTGGTGTTGGGGCGCCGGAGTTGGCAGGGCGTGGGATGGAGAATGCGATGTGGACGCGGGTGGTGTGGCCGGCGCTGCGGGTTGATTGGTGACGCTGGGTGGCACATGCCCGGGCTTGAGGCCGCCGCCGCTCTGCGGCCGGGGACTCGGTGATTGCGGGCTCGCGTGGGTGGCTTGTGGCGCGGGGGTGGCCGGCACGGAGCACCGACCGGTTGAGGGCAACCGGTCGGTGGCACGGGTCGGTTCATTGGCACGGGCGACCATGGCCGCGGCGAGAGCGTTAATCTCGGCGTCTTCGTCTTCGGACTTGGCATCGTCCTTGACGGCGCGGCGGTGTTTGGTGATGCGTTCGGCGCGTTCGGCGAGCTCGGCTTCGGGGTCGGGGAGGGGTGGCGTGGGCTTGAGCAGCAGCGTGGCGATGCGGCGGACTTCGGCGGGGTTGTCCTTGGCGGCCGCGGCGGTCAGGGCTTGCTCGAGGGACTTGAACGCGAGGTTGTGGCGGAGGCGGGTGGTGTGGCGGGCGAGGGACTCGGTCGCGGCTTCAAGGGCTTCGAGGTGGAAGACGATCTCGGGCGTGGCGAGGAGGATGAGGACCTGGCGGACGGGGAGGCTGAGGGCCGCGGCGAGTTCGGCCGGCGAGGTCTGGCCCTTGGCGAGGGCCTCGAAGAGGCGGTCTTGGTCGGGGGTGAGGACGGGGAGGGATGGCGAGTGACCAGTGACCAGAGGGGGATTAACCCGAAGGGGAGGCGCAACGCCGGCTGAAGCCGGCGGCTCCGACGGAAGAACCCCTCTTTGACAGTTGGGGCTCGTAGAGGCGGTCGGGATGGTCTGTACGGCGGACATGCGGGAGAATGTACGGCAAGGGGTAGGCGCAGCGCTCACACACGCCGCGCTTGCGGCGGCGGGCGCGGATCCAAGAGCGAGTGACGGTTTCAATGCCGGCGGCAAGGACGGCGAGGCAGATCAGGTTACCGCAGGCGGCCGCGGCGTTGATGTTCGGCACCCAGCGCACCGCGCCCAGAACGCGCCATTCGGCGGCGTCGGTCGAGCTGTGCTCCGATACACCGTTCACGCCCATGTCGTTGCCGTGGGTTGACACGACGGTTCGCCAAGTCGCGTGCAAGAACGTGAACGGAAGGCCGTATCGCACCGTGAGCTGCTTGGTTTCCTCGGTTGTAAACGAAAAGAAAAGTGCGTTGGGCGGGATTTCGGTCGTTTTACGCTCGGCCGTAACGGAGATTCGCTTACCCCAGAATGGCGCCTCCGCCGGGACCACCATGAGAACGATCACCTGCGCCAACAGCAGGCCCATCGCGCAGGCGAGCCACTTAAGCACATTGAGAACGCCGCGACGAAATGCTGGGGTGCTTGGGGGGCATCGGTGATCGTGCCCGAGCGCCTGCAACGCTCGATCGGGCGTGGGATGAAGAGTCTACGACTCGACAACCTTGGTACTTGTGACTTGGAACGGCGTGACGAATAGCGTGGGGCGCGCTCGGTGGCGTGGCTCCACTGGCTCGCGTGACTAGCGTTTGAGGGTTTCGCCGAACTGCTTGAAGATGTGGTTCAGGTAGTCGAAGAGCGCCCCCTCCTGCGCTTCGTCGAGCCGCTTGAGGACCGTGTTTGCCGGGTCGAGCACGATATTGCGGTAGTCAGCCGAGTCAGCGAAGAGGCCGACGAACGAACCGAACTCGTCGTCGATCCGCCGCCACTCGAACTTCAGGTGGTGCCGGATGAACTCGCCGAGGGCGGCTCCGAGGGCCTGGGAGAACTGCCACGTCTCCACCTTGCCGTCGTGCGGGAGGTGGTGCCACCAGGTCATCAGCGCATCGCAGATCTGCGGCGTGTCGTCGTCTGGCCCCGGCTTGATCCCCGCGACCTCGACGAGCTTGAAGAAGACCGCCTGGTGCATCATCAGGTCGTGCTCTTCCTGATTGGTCAGCGGGCGAGTCTCGATGCGCGGGGCGGGTGTGGACATGGGCGAACCGTGTTACTTGCCGGAACCGCCGCCGCGGCCGCCGGGGGCGCGGAAGGACTGGTCGGTGCGGCCGCCGAACGCGGCGTTGGCCCCATAGTTGGGTTTGCCCTTGGGGGGCTGGTTGGCCGACTTGCCGAAGGGGTTGGTGGTGGGCGGGCCGCTCTTGGTCGGGTCGTTTGCCGCCCCCCCACCGCTCTCGCCGCCGCCGCTCGCCCCCCCACCGCTGCCGCCCTTGTTCTTGCTCTTGACGTTGCCGGCTTTGCCTCGGACCTTCATGGAATGCTCCGGAGTGGCGTGGGATGCGGGTGGACGTGCGGCAGTCGCCGCGGAGAATGGGACGGACGATGATACGGAAGGGCGCAGTGGAGCGAAGAACCGGTGATTCAGAGTCACAATATCCGTCCCAGCGTGTCGCTATTCTGGTGCAACATGAGCAAGCCCCCCACCCCCACCCCCCCTGTTGCTGCGACTTCGTCGGGCGCCGCACCAACGCTGAAGGAGATTGTCGATCAGGTGCTGATCGCCGAGCAGCAGATCCGCGCGGGCGGTGGCAAGACGGCGATCGCACGGCAGCACGAGAAGGGTCGGCTGACGGCGCGGGAGCGGATCGAGTTGCTGCTGGACAAGCCGGCAGCTGCCGCGGGGGCCAGGAACGGCAAAGCCGGTGCATCGCACGCATCGGAGTCGCCGTGGTTTCAGGAACTGGGGCTGTGGGCGGCGCACGGGATGTACGAGGAGTTTGGCGGGGCGCCGGCGGCGGGCGTGGTGACAGGGATCGGGCGCGTGCAGGGGCGTGCGTGCATGATCATCGCCAACGACGCCACGGTGAAGGCCGGGGCGTTTTTTCCGATGACGTGCAAGAAGATCATCCGGGCCCAGACGATCGCGATGATGGCGCGGCTGCCGCTGATCTACCTCGTGGACTCGGCGGGTGTGTTCCTGCCGCTGCAGGAGGACGTGTTCCCGGACACGGACGACTTCGGGCGGATCTTCCGCAACAACGCGGTGATCTCGGCCGAGGGGATCCCGCAGGTCGCCGCGATCATGGGGTACTGCGTCGCCGGCGGGGGGTACCTGCCGGTGCTGTGCGACACACTTTTGATGACCGAGGGGTCGGGGCTCTACCTGGCGGGGCCGGCGCTGGTGAAGGCCGCCATCGGGCAGGTGGTGAGCGATGAGGAGCTGGGCGGGGCGGAGATGCACGCGGCGGTGAGCGGAACGATCGACTTCAAGGAGAAGGACGATCCGAGCTGCATCGAGCGGATCCGGAGCCTGGTCGGGAAGTACCCTCGCTCGGCGTCGCACGATGCGCTCGAGGAACTCGACAGCACACTCAAGTGGGTTTCCTCGCATGGCCAGACTGACATTGCCGAAGTGTTCAAACAGCAGGATGCCGATGCGGTCCAGAAGCACTTCGCGGCTCGTTACGGCCCGCTCGCAACGACCGAGGCGATGCAGAAGCGTCTGGCCGCAATCGATGCGATCCTCATCGAGCGGAAGCCGCGCGGGAGCCTGCCTGTTCGTGCGACCACTGAGATCACGTCGGCCTTCACCGATAAGCCGGGCGTTCAGTACGACGTCAAGGATGTTCTGGCGTGCGTTGTTGACGGCGACGGCGGCGCGCCGGATTTCGACGAGTACAAGGCGGAGTACGGGCAGTCGATCGTGTGCGGGTACGCGAAGGTCGGCGGGCATCCGTGCGGCATCGTCGCCAACCAGAAGAAGCTCGTGCAACGGTCGATGGCCGGCGGGAGCGCCGGGCCGACCAAGAGCGTGCAGATGCCCGGCGTCATCTACGACGACTCGGCGGAGAAGGCGGCGCGGTTCATCCTCGACTGCAACCAGCGGAAGATCCCGATCGTCTTCCTGCACGACACAACGGGGTTCATGGTGGGGCGCGACAGCGAGCAGGGCGGGATCATCCGCGCGGGGGCCAAGATGGTCAACGCGATGTCCAACTGCGTCGTGCCCAAGATTGTGGTGATCACCGGCGGGTCCTACGGCGCGGGGAACTACGCCATGTGCGGGCGGGCGTTCGACCAGTTCGTCAGCTTCGCCTGGCCCAACGCCCGCTGCGCCGTGATGGGCGCCAACCAGGCGACGGGCGTGCTGACAACGATCGAGGAAGCAAGCCGCAAGCGCAAGGGCGAGACGATTGATCCCGCGACGCACGAGCGGATCTACGCCGCGATCCACGCGGGGTACACCGAGCAGGCGGACATCCGCCACGGCGCGGCCCGGGGGTGGGTGGACCGGATCATCGAACCCCACCGCACTCGCGAAGAGCTGATCGGTGCCTTGGAAGCCGCGGCGGGATGGGACTACTCGCGGCCGCTGAAGACGGGTGTGATTCAGACGTGAACTGATGCGCGGAAGCATGTGCGGCTTTGCCCGGATTCCCAGCAGTTGCCCCAGAATCGCCCGTGGAAACCCCTCAATCGGAGGGATTTGGAGCACGAACGGCAATCCAGTTGGGGTTTCGTGCGATAATCTCACCACAGCGTCGCCTGACCGCGCCGCCCGGAGCAGAGAGACATGTCCCACAATTCGTTCATTCGTTCCGTTGCCGCTATGACCGTTCTGGCGTCGGGCGTCGCCGCCCGTGCCGACCTGCTGAATGACTACAACGTGGTCGTCATCGGAAACTTGTCTTCCAACGTCGAGATCGAGGGACGGGCGTTCATCGGCGGGAATCTGACGACGGGCGCGTCGAGCTACGGCGCGATGCTGCTGCCGCGGAGCAGCTGGCTCGGGGTCGATGTGCTGACGGTGGGCGGGAACATCAACGGCGGCAACGTTCACGTGGAGGCCGGCAACCTGCGGCTGGACGGAACGCGGAGCGGGACGATCGACTTCAACGGCGGTGGGCACGAGATCAACGACCCGACCGTGTCGGACCTGGTTCCGGGGTATCAGTCGCAACTGATCTCGACCAGCAACTTCCTGGCGGCGCTGGCGGCCAACAGCACGGTGACTCTGCCCGGAGCCCAGCCCGCGCCGGCGGTGTTCAACTGCGTGCCGAACGGGCAGGGCGTGGCGATCTTCACGATCGCGGCGAGCGTGCTCAGCAACAACCTCGTGCAGCGCATGGACCTGCACCTGAACGGCGCAACATCGGTGATCATCAATGTGACGGGCGGAGCGGCGACGTACAACGCGGGCGACATGGCCGCGGATTTCACGGCCGCCAACGCGTCACGCATCCTGTGGAACTTCAACACGGCGGGTACCGTGGACACCCAGCGACAGTTCTTCGGGGCGCTGCTGGCCCCGGGCGCGACGCTAAGCAACAGCACAACGATTGTCGGATCGGTGGGCGTGAACACGTTCAATCAGAACGGCGAGGTGCACCTGCCGAACTACACCGGCTACCTGCCGACGCCCGGTGCGGCGGGCGTGCTGGCGCTGGGCGGGCTGGTGGCGAGCCGCCGGCGGCGGTGAGCCGATTCGGATTTCGCTAGACTCGGCGGCGATGCTGTGCTTTCGCCATTTTCCTGTGATCGATTCGACGAGCCTCGAGGCGCGGCGGATGGTCGAGCGCGGGGAATTGGAGGGGGGCGCACATCTGGTGGTCGCCGACACGCAGACCGGTGGTGTCGGACGACTCGGGCGCAAGTGGTCGAGCCCGCGCGGGGGGCTGTGGTGCACGCTGGTGGTGGGCGCGCCCTCGGGCGGGTTTTCGCCGGCGCTGGCGATCGGGGCGGGTCTGGCGTGCCTGGAGGCGATCGAGGAAGCGGCGGGAGTTGATGCGGGGCGGCTGGGGCTCTCGCTCCGCTGGCCCAATGATGTGCTGTGCGGCGGGCGGAAAGTCGCGGGTGTGCTGACCGAGACGGTGACACGGGCGGGGAAGTCCTTGGCGCTGATCGGGGTAGGGATCAACGCGAACTGCTCGCTGCACGAGTTGCCGGCGTCGCTTCAGGAGCGGGCTACGACGTTGCGACGGGAGTTGGGGCGGGAGGTCGGGCTGGTCGCGCTGCGTGATGGGCTGGCGCGGCGGCTGGGGGATGCGGCCTCCGCCAATGAACACGATATTGTGATTAACGCCGGGGCGCGACTGGCGAGCGTGGGCGAATCGCGGGCGGTGCGGCTGCCGAGCGGCGAGACCGTCGAGGGGGTCGTGCGAGGGCTGGGCGAGGGCGGTGCGCTGCTGCTGGAGCTTGGCGACGGCACGGTGCGGTCGATGACGACCGGCGAGGTCGGCTAGTCCAGTCGGTGATGTCACGCAAATGTGGTCACGATCTGGCGGAGCTCGGGGCGGGGGCGGTCCTCGCGGGGGACCGGCTCGGTGCCGATGTGGATGAAGCCGGCGAGCTTCTCGTGCTCGGCAACGCCGAGGGTGGAAAGGACGCCGCGGTTGAAAGCAAACCATTCGGTGAGCCAGACGGCGCCGAAGCCCAGGGCCTTGGCGACGATGAGCATGTTCATGCACACGGCACCGGCGGAGAGGGTCTGCTCGATCTCGGGGACCTTGGGGTGGCTCTTGGGGGAGATGACGACGGCGATGGTCACGGGGGCGTTTCCGAGCTTGGCGCCTGCATCGGCGAGCTGCGCGGGTGTGGAGCCGGGGTTGCTGGAGGCGAAGGCGATGGCGATCGACTCGCGGAGCTTTTCCTTGGCCACGCCGGCGATGACGATGAAGCGCCAGGGGATGAGCTTGGCGTGGTCGGGGACGCGCGCGGCGAGGGTGAGGATGGTCTGGAGGTCGGTTTCGCCTGGGCCGGGTGCCGCGAGCGTGCTCAGCGCAGCCGAGCGACGGGTGCGGAGAAGATCCAGTGCTGGGGTGTTGCGGGCCATTGTCGGAGAATAGGGAACTGGATCAGCGTCGAGCGTCCGCATCAAAGACAACGCCCGGGCGTTTGCCCGGGCGTTGCGTGGAAGGTTGTTTCATTCAATGTGCGCGATTATTCCTTGCCTTCGGTCGGCACCCCGGTGACCTTGACGCCGGTGTCGGGCGTCTTGGGCGAGGTGATCTTGAGGTCCTTCTGCGCCTTGTTGTTCAGCGCGTCGGAGGCATCGACCACCGGGAGCGGGTCCGGCATCGCCAGGCGCGAATCCCAGTTGAAGCTGGCGGTGCGGCTGAACGAAACGCCGGCCGCCTCCAGACGGGCGAGGGCGACGTTGGACAGGTCGCGATAAGCGTCGGCCTTGGCGACGGCCTGCTGGCGCCGGGCGTTCTGCTGCTGGCCCTCGAGGTAGAGCTGGGCGTAGGCGCGGTTGCGGTCGCTCTCGGTCGCGGCGATGCGCGAGTCGAACTGGGCCTTGATCGCACGGTCCTTGGCTTCGGCGGAGACGAACCGTGAATCGGCGGCCGCCTCGGCGATGCGGTTCTGCGTGTCGATCGCGGCGCGGTTCACGAGGTCCTTGGCGTTGAACGTGGCCATGCCGTGCTCGGCGTTGGCGTTGGCACGGGTGACCTCGGCCTGGGCGAGGAGTTCGCTGGAGGTCGCGAGATTCCGGGCCAGTTCAACGCTCGCCTGGGCGGCCTTGCGGGTGGCCAGGTTCTGCGCCTGCAGTTCGCCGGCGTTGGCGACGGAGATCTTCTCGAAGGTGTTGGCGTTGACCTTGCCCTCGTCGAAGTTCGCCTTGGCGACCTCGGCATAAGATTGTGCTGCCTGATCCAGTCGTGCCAGTTCGCTGTTGAGGATGCTCTCGGCCGAGCGCACCTCTTCGCGCATCTGGGCGACAACGGCACGCTGGCCGACCTCGAGGCTGTCCGCCTCGGTCAGGAGCTGCTGAGCCATCGCCGTGCCGCGACGCAGGGTCGCGTCGCGCTTGACGTTCAGGGCTTCCAGGCGGCTGGTGGCGTTGCGCTCGCAGGCGTCCGCCTGCGTGACGAGGAGCGCGACGCGGGCCGCGGCCTTCTTGGAGGTCGCGTCGGCGCGGGCGTGGAGCGTGCTGACCTTCGCCGTGGTCTCCTTGCGGAAAGCCTGGGCGTCCACCTCGGCCTTGGTCCGGCCGGAGGCGGCCGACGCGAGCTTGCTGTCGGTGGTGTTGGTCATCTCGGCGTAGGTTGCGGTCATCTTGCGCTCGAGGCCGTCGATCTCGGCCATCGATGCGTCGTGGGCCGCGACCTGCTCTTTCCACCAGGTGGTGACGCCGGCACCTCGCTGCTCGCTGTCGGCGACGGCGGTGTGCTCGGCGGCCTCGGCCTGGGCGCGGAACTTGGCGACCTCGGCGAGGGCGCCCTTGAAGGCGGCGAGCCGATCGGCGGGGACCACGGCGGGCTTGGCGTTGGCGGCCGTCACGGACGGCACGGAGTCACCGGCGGTCGCGCCGGAGTTGGGCTGGTTGGTGTTGCCGGGGAGCGAGACGCTGCCGCGGGCGGTCTGCTCGGCGAGGTCCTTGGCGACCTGAGCCTGGATCTGGGCGGCCTGGGCGTCAACCTCCGAGCGGACCTTGTTGAACTCGGCCTCGGCGAGCTTGCTCTGGTGCTTGGCCTGCTCGCGGATGGCGGCGACGCGGGCCTCGATCTCGGCCTTGACGAACCGGGCGCGGGCTTCGCGCTCCAGACGGTCGGCCTGGGCGCGGGCGATGGCGACGTCGGCCTTGCTCTTCTGCAGGACCGTCTCGCTCTTGCTGAGGGCGTCGGTGTACTCAGCGCGGGAATCCTCGAGGGTCTTCTTCGACTCGCCGCGGCGGCGGTCGATCTCGGCGCCGGCGGTCGTCTTCATGGCCGCGGCGGTCATGCGGATCTGCTCGGCGTCGGCGTTCTGCTTGTCGAACTCGCTCTTGGCGCCGACCATCTTCAGGTTGAACACCTGGTCGATGTCCATCTTCTCGAGCGCCTCGGCCTCGGCGTTGTAGTCGTTCACCTCGGCGGTGGCCTGGACACGGAGGCTGGTGGCACGCTGGCGGAGGTCGGTCACCTCGGCGGTCGCCTTCTCCTGCTCGGTCTTGAGGCTGCTGTTGATCTCGGCGACGGTTGCCTCGGTCTGCTCGCTGATCGAGCGGCTCTGTGAACGGAGCTCCGAGACGCGGGCGGTGGCGCGCTGCTCGGTCAGGTCGCTCTGACGGATCATCTGATCGATCGTGGTACGGCCACGCTTCTCGATGGCGGCGCGGGTGGCGACCATCTGCTCGTGCTCGGCCAAGGCGCGGGACCAGTCGGACTCGGTGCGAGAGCGCATCCGCTCGACTTCGGCCTGCCACTGCTTGACGTTGGCGTTGAGCATCGACTCGTTGCGGAGATCGTCGGCCTCGTAGGTCTTCTGGCCGGCCGTCGCTTGCGTGTCGAGTTCGGCGAGCTTGGCGTTGTAGACCTGGCGGGTCTTGCGGGCCTCGGATTGGCCGATGGTCAGGTCACGCTGGGCCGCCTCGCGGTCGGCCTGTGCACGGGCGATCGCCTCGGCGCGATCCGCCTCGGCCTTGACGAGGGCGGCCTGGGCCGCGGCGCGCTCGGCCTGGGTCTCGGCCGTCGCCATCTGGGCCTCGGCAACCCAGCGATCGGAGAGGGCGATGGTGTCGCCCTGCTGGCGGTACCACTGGCCGGAGTGCTCACCCTTGGCCTGGCTCGAATCGATGGCGACGGTGGCGCGGCTGGCCTTGGACTCGAGGGTGGTATCGACGGACTGATGAGCGCAGCCCGCCAAGCCCACCACGGTGAGCAAGGCAAGGGGGGTCAGGGGGGCTGAACGCACCGCGGCGACTTGCTTATCTGACTTGGTGGGCGACATCGAGAGCTCCTGCACAGATCGGTTGGAAGGCCGGTTGGGCTCGCAGAACCGGCGTACGCGGCCGGGTGGAGTTGCCGGGATGTATCGAGGACCGCCTGAGCCGGATTGATCTCGCCGGTTCCCGCTGTGAGACTGACGTTGCTGCCTGTGCGGTCTGCGCCGGGTGCGCCAGCCGCGGCGGGACCCGATAACGCGAAAAGGCTCAATTTGGGTCGCTTTTTGCCGGGTTGAATACCGTGCGCTTCGCAGTCTGACACGACCGTGTGCCTGTTGGCTGCCGCCTTCGAGTTCCGTCAAGTGCGCGGTGGCGGCCGACGATCGTGTGCCGACCGATGGGCCGAACGTGCCGCCACGCTCACGACTTGTTCGCTGTGAAGCAGCCCGGCGTGTCGCGGGCAAGAGCACAAATATGTCACGTGCCTAAAAGATCGTCGGCCCGTCTGGAATCGCCGTGAGGCATGGCGCGTCGATTGTCGCCGTCGGCGGCAAGGCACCCGCTGGGCTGATTGATCCTCCGTTGCGGGGCCGGTCGCTCGGGCAGGGAACCAATTCGCCGGCTACCTGGCCGCGCCGCCGGTCGTCGCGACTTCACGCTGGATGCCCTTGAGGGAGGTCAGGACTTCGCGTCGAAGTTCCAGCACCCGCAGCCGCTGCTCCAGGAGGGCACGGAGGCGCTGGTCGTCGGCCGAAGACCCCAGCGAGTCGATCTTTCGATTGAAATCCACGATCGCCGCTGCAATCGCCGCCTCGGCCTGATCACCTTTTTGAGCCATCGCGGTCTCGAACCGCGACTTGAGCGTTTCCAAGTCGCACGGGGCCGGCGCCGGAGCCGCCGGCTCCGGAGGCGACGGCTTTGCCGCCAGCATGGAGGTGATTTCTTTCATCCGTTCGGTGGGGCCCGACGGGTTGCGCGCGGTTGTCCCCTCGGTCTTGGCCGCGGGCTCGGCAGCCTTTGCCGCGGCGAAGGCCGCCAGATCGGTCCGGCCTTTGTATGCGGCGCGCTCGTCGGGAGTCGCCATGCGGATGGCATCGGCCTTGACGTATGCGCGGGCTTGCAAAGGGGCAACGACGAGGTAGCCGTACACCACTCCGTTCACACCGGTAAGGGCCTGGGTGACCTGAAGTGTCGTCCCGACGGGCAATTCTTGATCCAGCAGGTACCACCAGTGACCACGGTCGTTGCCGGCGGTGTTGACGGCCGCCAGGCGCGAGGGCCGGTCGAGGCGCAGGGTCTTTCCGTCGGCCTCGAGCGTTGCTTCCTGGACCTTGACGAAGGCAAGCATGCCCGGGAGGTATTCGACCCGGAGCCATCCAGCGTCTTCACCATCGACGCGCAGAACCTCGCCGGGCTTCAGCACATGCACCGCGTAGTAGGGTGTACCACCGAGGCACTTCATGGGGGATCCGTCCTTGGTGATGGCAACGACGTAGGGCTCGACGTCCTTGATGTCCGCGAGGGCGGGAGAAGCGAACGCGATCGCGGCCCCGAACGACAAGCACGCCGCGAGCACGCCGCGGGCGAGCGTCTGCAGCGATGGGAGCGAGACACACCGTTGGTTCGGGGGCTGCATCATGGCGATTTCCTCGTAGGATGTCGGGTATTTTCGGACATCGTCGGAGGTGACTTGATGCGTGGCGCCAACTGTCGGCAAGGACGCCAGCGGGGCGCAATGATCGCCGCACATCGACGATGAGCCCTTCGCTCTCGCGCAATGATCGACACGCATTGTTTGAGATAACAGTTGGGAGCCGGGGTAATACCGGGACCCGATCGCCGCTCGGGGCATCGGCACGCCCCACCTCGCGATCTCCCGCCACAACGACAACGCCCCGGCACGTGACCGGGGCGTTGCGTGAATCGTTCGGTTCGTCGAGAGGCTGATCAGACCAGACTTCGTTGAACCAGGCTGTTCAGACCATCGACTTGAGGCCCTTGAGGGGGCGGATCTTGATGACGGTCTTGGCGGGCTTGGCCTTGACGTCCATCATCTCGCCCGGCTTGAAGGGGTTGGGGCGGGTGGTGGCCTTGCTGGCGGGCTTGTAGATCGACATGACCTTCATCATGCCCGGGACCTGGAAGACCTTGTTGTTGCCGGCGGTGGGCTTGGCGAGATCGGTGGCCATGATCTTGGCGAGGGTGTCGAAGACGCCGGCGACCTGCTTGCGCTGGAGGCTGGTGTGCTCGGCGATGAGCTTGAAGACTTCGCTCTTGCCGCGGGTCTTCTTGGCGGGGGTCAGTTTCGGGGGCTTCGGGGCTTTGGTCGACATGTGCTTTTCTCCGTAAAACGCTGTCCTCCGCGGCTCCACCGCGGATCGGTCGCGTTTTTTAGCGGTTTTTCCGCTGGGTTTCAAGGCGCGAGGGGCTGAATATCGAGTTTTCCACAGCAAAATCGTGAGAAACTTGAAAATGATGTGGCGCGGGCACCGTGGCGAGGTGTCTCTGCGAAGGAACGAAGGGAACGAAGAGGTGGAATTGGGATGGGAAAATCAGCCCGTTTTTGTCGGTTGCGCCGGGGGCCGGAGGCCACCAGCACTTGAGATCAATCGCTCCGGGATGGTGGCGGCGGCGAAAGATCCACCGCTCAGGAAGGCGCGCCACGGCGATGCCGCTACAGACGCTTGATGAGGATGGCCGTCTGGTCGTCGTCGAAGGGGCGGCCGGCGGCGAAGTCTTTGACGGCGGTGTTGAGGGAGGCGAGCATCTCGTCGGGGGTGCCGGTGAGGGCGACGCGGATGGCATCGACGACGCCCTCGTGGCCGAACTGGCGGCCCTGCGGGTTCATGGCCTCAAAGTAGCCGTCGGAGGCGAGCACGAAGACATCGCCGGGGTTGAGGTGGAAGGGGTCGATCCCCTCGGGGCGGAGGTCGCTGTCCACGCCCAAGGGCATGGCGTTGCTGTCGCGCTGCTCGTACTCGCCGCTCGCACGGACCATCAGGAGCGGGGCCTGGCCGGCGGAGCAGTATTCCACGACGTGGCGGGCGGGGTCGAGGCGGCCCACCAGGGCGGTGACGAAGCGGCCGGGGGGAAGGTCGTCGCTGAGCTGGGTGTTGACGAGCTCGGTGATGCGGACGACGTCGGCCCCGAGCCGGACGCCCATGCGGACCATGGCACGAAATTGTGCCGCCGAAAGGGCCGGGCCGATGCCGTGGCCGGTGGCATCGCCGAGGATGAAGACCACGCCTGCCCCAACGGGGGTTCCGTCAGGCTTGGAAATGGTGGCGAGGTCGATGAGGTCGTAGGCGTCGCCGCCGGTTTCTTCGGCGGGGTCGCTGTGAGCGGCGATCTGGTAGCCGGGGACCTCGGGGATGAACTTGGGGAAGGCCGACTGCTGGATCTTGCGGGCGACGGCGAGGTCGGCCTCGATCTTCTTCTTGCGTTCCTCGGCCTCGATGAGCTTGGCGCGGCGGATGGCGACGGCGGCCTGCGAGGAGAGGGCGCGGGCGAACATCTCGTCGGTGGCGTCGAAGGTTCCGCCGTGGGCGGGGTCCTTGTTGAGCACCTGGGCGACGCCCTCGAGCCCGCCATCGAAGGACGCGAGAGGGATGGTGAGCATGTTGCGGGTGCGGTAGCCGGTCTTGCGGTCGATCTCGGGGTTGAAGCGCGAGTCGGCGTAGGCGTCGGGGACGTTGATGATCTGGCGGGTGCGGGCGGCCTCGCCGGCGATGCCCTTGGTGATGGGGAAGCGGATCTGGCTGACGCCGTGGGCGGTGGAGATGAAGAGTTCCTGGGCGTCCTTGTCGAACTGGAAGACCGAGGCGCGATCGGCGCGGAGGGTGTCGCGGATGGAGTCGATGATGAGGCCGAGGACCTCATCGAGGTTGCTGGAAGCGGCGAGCTTTTCGAGGACGATGCACAGACGCACCCAGGAGGCTGGGTCGATGGAGCCGGGTTGGGAGCCGGAGTCGGACATGGGCGGGGGAGTGTACGGGGCGGAGGAGAGGAATGGGGAAGAGCGATGAGACAGAGAGACAAAGAATGAAAGAGGCCAGGAGGCAAAGTGGCGGAGTGGCGGAGTGGCGGAGTGGCGCGAGCGATATGTTTGTGCATGCGATGGCGATGGGGGTTCATCTTGCTGGTGCTGGGCGTGTCGCTGATCGCGGTGTGTGTGGAGACGGTGGTGATGGCCGCGACGGGGGCGATGCGGTTTGGACCGCTGTACCAAGAGACGGCGTGGCGTGGGCCGGTGGATGAGGGGTGGCCGCGGAAGCCGGACGGGTTGATGCGGGCGCGGAACATGCTGATCGATGCGGACCGGTTCCAGGCGCAGGCGCCGCCGGAGCGGACCGGGGGGACGTGGCGTTTGTACTTTCGGACCGAGATCCACGTGGGGTGGCCCCTGCGGTGCGCCGAGTATGACCGCACATATGCCTCGCGCCCGCCCGGAGACCCGCTGGGGTCATGGTTCACGGACGAGCCGCCGTCGGCGTGGCGGCATGGCCTGGTGGTGCCGCGGTGGCTGCGATGGGCGCACGACGATCAAGCCGTGGCGAGCGAGACGCGGCGCATCCCGCTGAGGCCGATCTGGCCGGGGCTTGTTGTGAACACACTGGTGAACGCGTGCGTGATCGGGCCGCTGATGCTCGTGCCGGGGTGGGTGCGGCGCCGATGGCGACGCAGGCACGGGCGATGCGTTGGGTGCGGGTATTCGCGGGCGGGGCTAGGGGGAGGAGTGGCGTGCCCGGAGTGCGGTGGAGGGAAGGCAGAAGGATGAAGAAGAAAGGAGAAGAGCTTGTCCGACCCGTTTATGTGACAGGTCGCTCGGGGTGCGACCGCATCGAGTTTGCCGGCCAGAGCAACTCTGCTACGGGGCGAGCGCTTCGTATTGCTACTGGCAACCTGCGAAGTAGGCGGCGAGGAAGGCGATGAGGTCGTCGGTGGTGATGGTGCCGTCGGGGGTGGGGTTGCCGCCGAGGCCGACGATGTCGGCGATAGTGAGGTCGTTGGCGAAGAAGGCGGTGAGGAAGACAACGATGTCGTCGGCCGAGAGCTGCTCGTCGCAGCCGAAGGCGCCGCCGAGGCGGGCGACGTCGGCTTTGTTGGGGCAGCCGGCGACGAGGATGGCGGGGGCGCTGAAGGTGGTTCCACACGAATTCGTGGCGGCGCAGACGTATCGCCGCGGCGAGAAGGGCCCGGACATGGCGTCCTCCGGGCGCGGACGGGTGATGGTGATGCCGATGTCGGTGGAACCGGAGATGGTGGAGCCCCACGGCGTCGGTCCGTCGACCAGCGCGACACCGTCGCGGTACCACTGCGTCGTGACGTTGGTCGGGTTGCCCGGGGCGAGCGCGACGATCGTGACCGACGAAGTGTTGTTGCAGAAGCGCTGGTCGAAGGGGCGGACGCCGAAACCGGGCGCCCACTGCACGGGCATCGCGATCTGGTAGAGGCCGGCGGCATCGCCCGCGATCAGCACGCGCGAGCCGTCGGCATTGACGGCGGCGTTGCCGTGTCCGAGCGGGATGGGCAGCACGGCGATCGGCGTCGGGACATTCTCGACGAAGAAGAAGGAGAAGAGCTGGAAGATGGTCACGCTGTTGGACTGGGTGTCATCGCCCGTCACGTTCAGGTCGTGGGCCCTGCCCTTGACCCCGACGAGGAACTTGGCCGTTGCGTTGGAGACATACGTGAGCGAGGAGAACGCGCCGAGGGATCCCGCGCCGGTGGTCGAGGTGTCGGCGAAGCGCTGCGTGGGATTCGTCATGTTGGTGACAACAAGGAGTTCGAGCCGCGTATCGGATATCTGGAACGGTGTCGCGCCGACCGAGGCGCTGACGTAGAGGTAGTTCGGGCTTTTGACCATCGAGTTGACGCGGTAGCCCGAAACGGGGTTCCATATGGACGCAACGAACGGTACCTCGGCATTGGTCGTGTCCAGGAGCCAGAGGCCGAAGGGCGTGGTGCCCAGTGCGGCTGCGTTGTTAGACCACGAAGTCAGGCATGTGAAGTCGGAGTTGTTGCCACCGTAGTGGGTGGAGCTGCGGTGCTGCGGCGAGGTGGGGACGGCGAGCTCGTAGATCTTGAAGTCGTTGTTGGTCGTGAAGACGTAGAGCCGCGAGCCGGAGACGGACATCAGGTGCGCCCGGACGCCGGTGATGGTCGAGCGCGTTACAGGAGCGGCGGGGTTGGTGATATCAATGATGGCGATGACATCACCGCCGGGATTGCCCTGCGAGGCGACGCACGCGAGCCCGATGGTCCCCCCTGCGAGTTCGCCGAGTTCGACGAGTTCGGAATAGAAGGGCAATGGGTGCGAACTCCGCAGCTGCTGAGCCTCGGGCAGCGTGTAGTCGAAGAGGCGCAGTGCGTTGAGGGTGTAGTCGAGGACGACGGAGGTGTTGCCGCGCTGACGGACGACGGTGGGGCGCGTGGGGAGGGGCACGACGGGCGTGGACCGCGTCGTCGACGCGGCGGGGTTGGTGGTGTTCATCGTCATCAGGCCGGCCGGCCCGGCGGCCCAGTAGTCGGTGCTTGGAACGCAGACCATCTGCCAGACCTGCGGGAAGGAATCGAAGTACGCACCGAGCCAGACGAGCGAGGCGGGGTTGATGGTGTCCCACGTGCCCACGCCTGAGTTCTCGATCGCGATCCGGAGCTGGTTGCCGATGGAGGACATGCAACTTGCCTCGCCGTTAAGGTCCACTTCGGCGTTCCAAGTGGGGTTGGTCGCGACGCTCACGTTCGCGGCGCGCATGCCCTCTTCCGAAGAACCCTGTGCGTGCCGGTAGCTGACCAGGAGCTTGTTGCCGATGGCCGTCATGGCGCCGACGCGGGCCGTGTAGGCGCCGAGCGGAGCGTTGGTGAGGGCCGCGCCGGTGGGCACCGGGGCGGCGGCGTTGGTGACATTGAAGCCCTGGATCCCCAGGATCTGGGACTGGTTCTCGTGGAAAGCGGCCCAGAGAACGTTGCTGACCATCGCGACACGATCGAAGACGTAGTTGCTTGTCAGCGGCGCGCGCTGCCAGAGGAACTGGGGCGTGCCGGAGGAGAGTTCGTAGGCCCAGATCTCCGTGAAGTTCAACTCGGGTGCGAAGACGTGCTCGTCGAGGATGACGATGTAGACGCGCGTTCCGTCGGCGACGATGTCGATGGCGTAGTCGGTGTTGATCGTCGAAGGGAGACCTGTATTCACGAACTGGGAAGCCGCGACGGTGAAGACCTGGACGTCACCATTCTGCAGAAGGACAAACCCGCGCGAGGAGCCCTGGGTGTAGGCGATCTTGACTGCGGGCGCGTCAAGGGCGATCCTGCGCCGGGGCGAGTACGGCGCAGGAGCAGAAGATGAGGCGAGGCTGAACATCTCGAGTTCGGTGCCGCGGGCGACCACGAGGGTGTTGGCGTTCACCTGGGCGACGGCGTTGGTTTCGCCGCCGAAGTGTCCGGTGAAGCTCGGGCCGCACTGGGCGGCGGCGGGGCGGGGGAGCAAGAGGAGCAGACTGGTGAGCACGAGGGCGGCGAGAGGCGTCCGACGGCACGTCGCGGCAACGGAACGTGAAGCGGAAAAAAATAAGCTCATTTGGATCCCCTCGCCTTGTACCGTCGCTCGGCAGCTCTCGCGGGGGCGGAGCGGCACGAGACGAGCGGTTGAGCGCGCCGGCGATGCTAACAGATTGGCCGCGGAAAGGGGCGGATTCGCGGAGGTTGGCCCGAATTGACGACCGCCGTGCGGAATGACGGGCGAAGAGCGGAGTGCGAGCCAACGTCCGATCTCGGCGCGGGATGCGCGGTGAAAAACGCGGATCGCGGCGAAAAAAAACGGGCGAAAATATCGCCGACTCACCGCGAGCGGCGGCGTCGCGCGAGGGCGGCAACGGCTGAGAGCATGACCATGCCGGCCGACGGGGCCGGGACTGGGCCGAAGCTCACGTTGTCCACGCCCATGTTGAAGAAGTTGACGTTGTCGGTCTCGGCGAAGCGGAGGCGGAGGGTTTCGCCGGCGTGGGCCTGGAGGAGGGTGGTGATGTCGATGCTGAAGGTGGTGTAGCCGAGGACGAGGGGCGTCTGGTCGGTGGTGGCGAAGAGGTTCTGGAGGACGCTTGCGGCGGCGAGGCTGAAGACATCGCCGGTGGTGGTGATGATGTCCACGCGGGCTTGCTGGTTGAGATTGAGGCCGCCGGTCTGGTTGGTGGCGGCCCAGTCGAGGGTGTTGGGAACGAAATAGGCGCCGCCGCCGTTGTTGAGGTAGAGGGAGAACTGGATGGCGGTGGGCGTGACGACGGCGGGAACGGTGAAGTCCTGGTAGAGGACGTGGCTGCCGCCGGCGGCGGCGTCGGTCATCGCGGCGCCGGCGCCCTGGGGCGGTGCGGGGACCACAAAGCCGTTGATCGGAGTGGCCGTGCCGGTCTGGAGGGACCATTGGCCGTCGCTGCCGGTCTGGTCGGCGCGGGTCCAGCCGGTAAAGCCGGATTCGAAGCCGCCGTTGGTGATGGTCTGGGCGAAGGCGGCGGGGGCGAGGGCGGCGGCGAGTGCTGCGCCGAAGGCCGGCACGAGGGTGCGAGTGTTCATCACTTTCTCCTTGATCGATTCAACAGGCAAATCTGTTCGTAGTTGGTCTCGGGGATCAGGGCACGCGGCGGCGGATGCGGTAGATGACACCGTCGGTGATGGAGGTCACGTAGAGGTTGCCGTCGGGGCCCTGCTCGATATCGGGGGTTGCGCCAAAGCCGGTACCGATCTGCAGGGACTCGCTCTCGGTGCCTTCGAACTTGGCGGGGTGGAAGAGGTTGTCGGCGACGTGATCGGCCAGGCGCGGGTCGTCGCTGACATCCACGTGCAGGCGGTCTGGGGTGATCTTGATGCGGTAGATGCTGCCGCCGTTGTTGCCGACTTGGGAGAAAGCGCGGGCGGAGCCCATCCAGAAGGTTCCTGCGTACTCGGGGCCGAGGGCGTTGCCGGAGACGAAGGTGGAACCCGCGGGGCCGATCTCGTAGAGCCAACTCAGCTCGGGGTCGCGGTAGACCGCGCCGGGGAGCATGAACATGCGCGACTGGGCCGCGGCGGCGGTGTAGGCGATGCGGGTTGGCGGGTAGCGGACCTGCTGGACGGCGCTGTTGAAGAGCTTGGTCTCGATGGACTTGAACTGGGCGAAGCGGTCGAGCGGGCCGGCGAGCTGGACCCAGCCGCCGTTCATGCCTGGGACCACACGGTTGAGTTCGCTGAAGGCGTCATCGGCGTTCTCGGTGACCCAGAAATTGCCGGAGATCGGGTCAAAGGCCATGCCGAAGCCGTTACGGTGGCCATAGGAGTAGATCTTCTGGACGTTGGCGCCCACCTCGCCGCCGATGGCCGCGCCGGCGCCGAAGAACGGGTTGTCGGCGGGAGCTGAGCCGTCGGTGTTCAGGTGGAGGATCATGCCCGCGAGGTGGGCGTTATCCGGGGCGGGGCCGCCGAAGGTGTCGTCAACGAATGGGGCGGTGAGGAAGGGGCCGTTGGCGAGGTTCTGCAACCAGCCGCGGCGGCCCTGGTCGCCCATGAAGATGTAGAGCTTGTCATCGGGGCCGAACTTGATGACGCCGCCGTTGTGGTTGCCGTTGGCGCCGGTGTTGTTGCTGCCGGGGTGGCCGGGGACGGGGGTGTTGTCGGTCTGGAGCGACCGCATCATGATGAGGTTCTGGGCGAAGGTGAGCGTGTTGCCGTCCCACGTGTAGCGGTCGACGCGGTTGCCCTGGAGCGGCGTCTCCAGAGCGACGGTGCTGTCGGCGCCGGTGCTGCTCTCGGTCCAGCGGATGAAGACTGAGGGGTTTTTGGGGAAGTCGGGGTGGAGGGCCATGCTGAGCAGGCCGCGCTCCGAGTTGGAATTGACGGCGAGGTCAAGGGCGGGCGTGGGCTGGATGACGCCGTTGATGACGCGCCTGACCTGGCCCGAGGCTTTTTCGAGGACGAAGAAATCGTTGGGGCCGAGGAAGACGATGCCGATGGGCTGATTGAGCCCGGCGAGGAAGACCCCGGCCTCGAGGTTAGGGTCTCGCATCGCCAGGGGAGTGGTGTCGGCGCTTGCACTGCTGGTGCAAAGCATGGTGCCGGCGAGGGTTGCGAGACTCGCGAGGAGTGTGGTGCGGGCAATACGACCGCGCGGAATCAGACTGAGCGTGCCGCTCATACGGATCTCCCTTCATGCTGAGATGTTCTGGACCTTCCCACGATCCAATCGCCGCGGGGGGCGGGTTCATTGCAGCGATTGCGAAGGAGGGGAGTATCTTGCTCTGAATTTCTTGAGTCGCATGAGAGAATGCTCATGCAGGAGACGGCGTGTGGCGGTGGATGAAGCTGGCTATCGATGGCGAGGTTGGGATTGGTTCGCAGCCACCAGGAATGGCGGAATCGCGAAACTCGCATTTCTCGAATATACACATTATCGTGTAGTTGAGAACGTTCGCGTTGCTCGCGGCTCGTATTGACGACTTCGGTTGAGCGGGCGAACCCTGATCCCGGCCCTCTCCCATCGGGGGAGAGAAAACCTACGCCGCGAGTTCCGTCGCATGCGCGCGGCGGCGGATAGGCCGGTGCTGGTAGGGCTCGAGTTCGGGAGGGAGTTGTGCGAGGCCGCGGCGGCGGGCCTTGCTCACGGCGTACCAGAGTGAAAGCGCGATGCGGTGGCGGACGGCGTCGGTGATGTTGAGGCCGTGGTGCTCCATCGCACCCAGGGCCCACATCCAAGCGTGGTATTCTTCGAGGCATCGCGGCTTGTAGCGGTTGAAGCCGATGGCGTGGTGGCCGATCTCGTGGAGGAAGACGGCGATCGACATCGGCCCCTTGGGACGGGGCGACTCGATGAGGTTCACCAGGCGGCCGTCGGTGTACTTGAGCTGCCAGGCGACGCCGCTCATACTACTGCGCCACTTACGCACGCGGACGGAGTATCGCTGGAGCATGAGGCGGACGACCTCGTCGTACTGCTTCTGGCGGGCGGAGGAGCGGGCCGGGCGTGTGGGGCGCTGGTGCTTGCCGGCCCGGGGATTGGCGCGGGCGCGGTCCGGCCGCTGCGGTCGTGTTGACTCAGCGGCGGGCGGCTGCGCGGGAGGAACAGCGCGGCCGCGGAGTGACGGCGCGATGCGGCGCAGAATTGGGGCAACCAAATTCCAAAATGTGTTTTGCACGCTCGTCGTCACTTCGCCGTGGGTGGGCCGGGGGGGAGCGGGGACGAGCATACCGCGCCGGCGGCGAGGGTGCGACCGCCGCCGCGGAGGTAATCACCCCAATCCATGGCGCGTCCGCCGGGGGGTTGCACCGAGAGGAGTTGCAGGGCGGTTCCGCTGCCGCAGGAGACGACGCCGGTGGCGGGATCGACGAGAAGTCCGGAGTGATGCGCGGGAGAGCCGGGGACGGAGCGGACGCGCAGGAGTTTGAGCGGGCGGCCGTGGATTTCGATGGTGACGCCGGGCCAGGGAGTGAGACCGTGGATGCGGCGGCGGACTTCATCGACGGAACCGTTGAAGTCGAGAGCGGCGTCGGCACGCGAGAGCTTCTTGGCTTTGGTGACGAGGGACTCGTCTTGCGTGATGGACTGGAGCGTACCGGCGGCGTGGGCCGCGAGGACCTGTTCGACCAGCGGCGGGCCATCGGCGGCGAGGAGGTCGTGGAGTTCGCCGGCGGTGGAGGCGGGGTCGATCGGACGGCGCGACTGGGCGAGGATGAGCCCGGCATCCATGCGGTCGGCGAGGGTGATGACGGAGTTACCGGTTTCCGCATCGCCGGCGAGGATGGCGGCGTTGATCGGCGCGGCGCCGCGCCAGCGTGGCAGGAGGCTGGCATGGAGATTGATGGCGAAGACGCCGTCGAGGAGGGCTGGGCCGAGCTTTTGGCCGAAGGCGATGACGACCCAGGCTTGTGCATCAAGAGCACGTGCCGCCGCGGTCTGGCCGGGGGCGTTGATGTTCTCCGGCTTGAAGAGGGGAACGCCGGCAAGGTGCTGGGCGGCCCACTCGCCGACAGGTGTCGGCGTGAGGTCCTTGCCGCGACCGGCGGGGCGGTCGGGCTGCGTGACAACGCCAACGACCTGGTGGTGCTCGGCGAGCGCCTGGAGGGTGGGGAGACCGAATGCACCGGAGCCGAGGAACAGGACCTTCATCGCGCGAGTGTACGGGTCAGGCGTCGTGCTCGAGGTCGCGGATCTTGGCGCGATTCTTGAGACGCGAGGCCTGTGAGAACTTGTCGATGATCAGGACCCCTTCGAGGTGATCGAACTCGTGCTGCCAGCAGCGGGCGAGGAGGCCGCCGGCACGCTGGGTGAACTGGCGGCCCTCGAGGTCGGTGGCGGTGACGGTGATGAGTTCTGGGCGGAGAACGCGCCCGCGGATATCGGGGAGGGAGAGGCACCCTTCATCCATGGGCTCGAGAGGGCCCTCGGGCTTGGAGAGCGTGGGGTTGATATAGACGGTGGGCTTGGCGGTGGCGGTGGGCGGGTCGCTCTCAACACTGCGGGGCTCTTCGGCGTCGGGGGCCGTGGACGGGACGTGGACGACGAACAGACGCCAGGAAAGCCCGACCTGGGGCCCGGCGAGACCGATGCCTTCGGCCTGGAACATCAGTTCAATCATGCGGGCGGCGACCGCCCGGACCTCGTCGGTGACCTTCGGGACAGGCTTAGCCCGCTGGCGCAGGACGGACGCCGGGTAGTTGACGATCTCGAGCTTGGCGGGGTCGATGGCCACAGTCCAAGGTAGGCGCAGGAAGGGAGGTTTCGCCCGCCCCCACAATCGACTAACATGAGGCCACTCGACGCACGCCAGAGGAGTCCACGCTTTGTCATTCTTTGGATTCGGCAAGAAGCCGCCCTCGGACGACGCCAACAACAAGGGTGGGGACAAGCCATCGGACAAGCCGAACGACGGGCCGCTTGAGTTCTCGCCGGTGAAGGCGGAGCGGTGGTTTGCGCACGCGCGAACCTCGCACGAGAGCGACAACTTCGAGTACGCCGTGAGTTGCTGGATCAGCGGGCTGCGGTTTGAGCCGACCAACCTTGAGGCGCTCGACGCGTTCTTCCGGTCGGTGGGGCCGGTGCGCGAGCAGACGGGCGGGAAGATCCCCAAGGACATCGCCAAGGCGATCGGCGGGCGGACGCCGGTGGACAAGTTTTTGGACACGGTGGTGACATGGGGGTTCGAGCCGCTGTCGCCGGAGAAGGCGATCAAGGCGGCGCTCTCGGCCAACGAACTGAAACTGCGCGAGCCCGCGAGGTGGATCGCGCCCAAGGCCCTCGACGTGGCGATGCGCGAAGCAAAGCCGAAGAAAGATTGGTTCGTCAAGCTGATGGCGATGTTCGAGGAGCTGGAGCAGTTCAACTTCGCGCTCAAAGCAGGTGAGCAGGCGCTGCGGCTGGACCAGGCCGACGGCAAGCTCTCGATGCACCTGCGGAACCTGGCGGCCCAGGACACGATGAGCAAGGGCGGGTATGAGAATTCAGGCGAAGCGGGCGGATTCCGCGGCAACGTGAAAGACCTCGACAAGCAGCGCCGGCTCGAGGAAGAGCAGCGCGTCGGCAAGACCGAGGACGTGATGGGCCGCGTGCTGGAGCAGGCACGCCTGGCCTACGAGCACGAGCCCAACGACCGGCCGACGATCCGCAAGTATGTGGCGGCGCTGGTCGAGCGCGGGCGGCCGGAGGACGAAGAGAAAGCGATCGAGATCCTCGAGCAGGCGTACGTCAGCACCAAGGAGTTCAACTTCCGGCGGGCAGCGGGCGAGGTGCGCCTCAAGCAGGGGCGGCGCAAGCTGCGCGCGCTGGAGGCCGCGTACAAGGTCGCGCCGGCCGACGAGGCGGCCAAGGCGGCATTCCACGAGGCCGACAAGGCCCAGGTGAAACTCGAGATCAGCGAGTACGAAACCCAGGTGGCGGCGTACCCGACAGACCTGCTCCTGAAGTTCGAGTTGGGCAAGCGGTACTTCCTGGCAGAACGCTTCGAGGATGCCATCGGGCAATTCCAGGAGGCCAAGGCCGATCCGAAGAACCGGACGGCGGTCCTGAGCTTTCTGGGCCAGTCGTTCGCCAAGATCGGCTGGAACGACGAAGCGGTCGAAACCTACAGGCTGGCGATGGAGCACCACGTTGACCACAGCGACACCATCGGGATGGACCTGCGCTACTGCCTGATGTGCGCGCTGCAGGCCCGTGCCGACGAAGGGAAGGATCTGGCGAGCGCCGAAGAGGCGTACAAGCTGGCGTCGGCCATCGCCATCCAGCAGATCAACTACAAGGACGTGCGGGCGCGGCGCGACGCCATCAAGGCGTTGATCGCGGCGATCAAAAGCGGCGGGTGATGTGTTCGGCCGGCCGCCGTCGAGACGATCGTGCGAGAGCGGTCGTACAGTGGAGCAGCCCGATCCGTTCAGCCTCCCCGCTGCCGCAAATTGAAGTCCGTTGTTCAGCCGCGGCGCGATCACACTCGAAACGCACCATGCACAAAGGCCCCGGAACCGAGTTCAAGAACAACCCCGCCGCGAGGCGTCGGTCGATCCTGCGGCGGACGATGTTCACGTCGGCGGTGGTGCTGGTCCCGGCACGGTTGGCCTCGACACGTCTGCCCGAAAAAATGCTGGCGAACAAGACGGGCAAGCCGCTGGTGCAGCACGTGGTGGAGTCGGTCGCATCGTCGGTCTATGCGCGCGGCGAAGGAGGCATGGTGGCGGTCGCCGCGGACCATCCGAAGATCGCCGAAGCCCTGGCGCCATACGGCACGCGCGTGATCATGACCTCCCGCGACCACCCAAACGGCACCAGCCGGCTGGCCCAGGCGGCAGAACTGCTCAGCCTGGGGGCGGGGACGATCGTGGTTAATGCGCAGGGGGATGAGCCGGAGATGTCCGGCCGGGTGATCGACGCCGCGGTTAAGGCGCTGGTGAACACGCGGGCCTACGTTGCGACCTGCTGCGCGCCCTTCGTACCCGGCGAGGACCCGGCGAACCCCAACATTGTGAAGGTTGTCCGCCGACCCGACGGGATGGCGCTCTATTTTTCGCGGGCGCTTGTGCCGCACGACCGGGACGGAACGCGGCTGCCCGCGGCGGCGCCCATGCGCCACGTCGGGGTGTACGCGTACCGGGTCGGATTCCTTCGCAAGTACGTGGCGCTGGCGGCGACACCGCTGGAGCAGGCGGAGAAGCTCGAGCAACTGCGGATCCTCGAGCACGGGTACGGGATCGCCGTGGCGGAGGTGGATCCCGCGTGGCTTGGGGGCGGAGGGATTGATACGCCGGAGCAGTACGAGGCATTTGTGAAGAGGCGGAAGGCACTGGGGACTGAGCACTAGGCATCGGAAGAAGCGACGACCCATGAGTGCCGAGTAGTGGAGGCGGGAGCGGCAATGCTCCGCCTCGAATTGTGATCCGTAGACTGTGGACCGTGAACTCCTCCCCCGCCCACATCCATCAGATCAGCATCTCACCGGGCGGCGTGCCCAAACTGGCCGTGCCGCAGGCGCGGATCACACGCGACGGCGTCGAGGGTGACAAGCAGAACGACGTGAAGCACCACGGCGGGCCGGAGCGTGCGGTGTGCCTGCTCGCGATGGAAGTGATCGAGCGGCTGCGGGCCGAGGGGCACCCCATCGCGCCGGGGACCACGGGCGAGAACCTGACAACCGTGGGATTGGACTGGACGGCGGTCGCGCCGGGTGCGCGGCTGGAGATCGAGAGCGCCAACAGCACCGAGCCGGTGGAACTGGAGGTCGTCTCCTACACCTCGCCGTGCTCGGCGATCCGCGAGTCGTTCAACGACTTGGAGTTCCGCCGCATCAAGCAAGACCTGCACCCCGGAGATTCACGCGTGTACGCGCGGGTGCGTCGCGAAGGCGTTGTGCGAACAGGCGCGACAGTGCGGCTCATCCCCGGCACTTCCAACATACCCACCCACATCAATTAGAACCGCGGCGTGCGCTTCCGGTC
>JBOHNM010000013.1:0-41731 GCA_050730675.1 Phycisphaerales bacterium
TGAGCAGAGGGTCAAACGCATCGGGAAATGCCGATGCCGATTGATTCTGGAATTTTGCGATTGCGCGGAGGGGCGCGTGCGCGCCGTTGCGCATTTTGCGGTCATTTGTTCTTTGGGAGAAGTCTGGGGAGAAGGGACGGGGGCGACCAGGCGAGCAGGCGAACCGTGGAGATTCCAGTCGCTGGGCTGCCCTGAGATCCCGGGGCTCGTGTCTTTCTGTCTTCGCCTTGTGCCTTGAGCCGGGACGGCGACTGAGTCCATCAGTGGTACATTCTCCGCTTCTGAGGCTCCTTGTCCCGCACCCTCGTCTGCCTCCATATGACCATCCCCGGCTCGTACTTCCAGAACATCAGCCGCACCTCCGGCATCTTCTTCGCCATCCCCGCGCAAAGCTGGACCCGGAGCCTCTTCGACCGGCTCGATGCCCTCCTGGCCGCGCGGAGCGACACACTTGTGCGCGACGTTCCGCTCGGCGAGCAGTGGGCCTTCCTCGAGCTCCGCTGCACCGGCCGCCGCCCGTTCAACACCTGGGCCGACCTGCTCCCGTGGAACGCGCCCGAGCCCGAGAACGTGTCGATGGAGGAACGCATCCAGTTCATCCACCGCCAGCAGGTGCTCTGCACAACACAGATCATGCGCGGCTTGAAATCCCCGCACGTGGAAACACCCTCGTGGCCCTATCGCTGGCACGGCGTCGCCGACTTCGCCGTGGCGATTGACATCATCAACCCCGGCAACGAACTCCAATTGCCGCAGACGCCCGTTGCGGACGAACTGGTCGTCGTGCAACTGGTCGTCGACGCGGCGGACTATGACGATCCAAACGGCGAGGCACGCGGCAGCATCGTCTCGCGCCTTCAGGAGCAGGACTGGCTCTTCGATCTCTCCGCCGAAATCGCGACCCTCACCCAGGCGCAACACATCTGGGGATCGAGCTACTCTGAGCGATGCGCCGTTGACTCGGCGCTCTTCAAGGGATCGATCCCACCCACCGCCAGGTGCTGGGACTACTTCTATACGCTGACCGTCGTCGGCGACGACCGGCTCGCCAAGGCCAAGCCGGCCGTGCTAAAAGAAAACTGCCGCCTGATCCGCCCCTTCACCCTCGGCCGCACGCTGCTCCTGACGTTCGAGGGTTTCAGCGCTGTCATCCTCGACCGCCTGAACCAGTCCGTCGCGTCCCAACTCGGCATGACCGCGGCCTGGAAAGTCCGCCCGAAGTGACTTGCGCTGCCGCTGCTATTCCTTGACATCCGCAGTCGTCCCGCCCCGATCTCCGCCGCATATCGTCCCGGGTCCGTGCTCGATCCCGAATCCACACCGCGAAGGGGCCAAGATGTCCTCCTCCAAGCCCAGCATGAAATTCGACATCGACGCCCTCTTCGACCACATGGTCGGCAACCTCAGCCACCAGATGGACCAGGAGATGGATTGGACGTTCGTCCTTCGCTCCACTGACCTCGCCCGGCTCGAGCGTCTCGGCGAAAAACTCTCCGACGAGTTCATCGTCGAACTCCAGGAGGAGGTCGAGACCCACGAGGGCGGCCGCGTCTTCATGGGCCCGCCCATGCTCTCGATCACCTCCCGCGCGGCACATTCTCGCGACGAAGTCAAGTCCCTGGCCGACCGCTTCGCCAAGCTTGCCGCGGCCGAAAAGGTCACCTACGAAGGCGTCTCCTGCTACGAGCCGACGAACGCCGACGAACTCTTCGACTGGCTGGGCCTTGACGATGCCAAGTGGCGTCTGCGGGCGCTCACCGACAGCGGCCTCGAAGAGGGCGAGGAACTCCCCTTCGTTTTCGCCATCGCCGCCGACAACCCCAAGCACGCCAAGGCTGTCGCCAAGGCGATCCGCTCTGACGGCATCGAGCAGATCGAGATCGCTGAGGACGAAGGCGAATCCGGAGTCATCGTGCACATCGACGGCTCCAACAGCGAGACCGCGCTGGTTAGCGCCTACGAGCGCATCGCCCGCCTCGCCCAGCAGGCCGACGCCGAACTCCTCGGCATCCAGTTCGGCGGCGACGAAGAGGGCGGCGATGACGAAGGCGACGACGATGCCGACGAAGACGAAGAATCGGATCGATAGGAGACTTGGAACAATAATGTGTTGTTTAGCCCTGGCCGTTTGAGGGCGCGGCCTTGCCGCACTCCGGGCACACCGCCCCGTCCTCCAATCCCCGCAGGTCGTACCCGCACTTCTGACACTGGTCCCGCCGCCGCGGGCCCCGGTCCAGCCACCACAGCAGCGCCGTCGGAACCATTCCCGCGGCGACGATCGCCCACAGCGGGATCCGCACCACCGTCTCGGTGCTGAGCATGGTCCGCTCGTACTCGAAGTCCCACCGGAAGTCCACGTAGTGCCGCTCGGCAACCTCGAACTGCGGCGGCCACCACGAGTAGTTCCCGTCCCAGTAGACCGACATCCGACCCCACCCGAACCGCGCAACGGCATAGTCACCCGCCGTCGTCCCCGGCGCGCTCTTGATGCCGAAGGTCCACCAGATGCTGGCGATATCGATGATGAAAAAGGCTACCACAAATATGAGACACGCCCACTTGGCCCTGCGCCGGAGCTGGATCATCCGGAAGCTCATGACGGGAGCTTACCACACCTCAATCCACCCGCAGCCCCGCTTCGGTCATCAGCGCCCGCCACGCCGTCGCCGCCGGCCTGCCTCGCTCGGTGAACGACCCGCTCTCGGCCCGGGCGATCAGCGCCCGCACATCGGCGGCCGTGAACGGCCACTTCCGCCCTCCGTGGCTCGGCCCCTTCACCCGGGCCGCCTTGCGGATGGTGTCGAACGACTTGTCCGACAGACCGCTGGCATCCACCAGCTCTGCCTTGGAGAAGCGCACGGACAGCTCGGCGGGTCCGTTGGGATTCACGGGTTCGGGTCGGGTCTGGCCGCGGCGCATGGGTCATCTTTGGCGCGTCAGTGCCCAGAACCATTGTCCCCGAGGTGTTTCACGATTTCGCCGACGATTACCTTGGCGTCGCCGAAGAGCATCCATGTCCTGTCTAGGAAATACAGGTCGTTATCGATGCCCGCGAACCCCGGATTGCGGCTGCGTTTGACGGCGAAGACCGTCCGGGCCTTGTCGGCGTCGATGATCGGCATGCCGAAGATGGGGCTGGATTTGTCGGAACGGGCGGCCGGGTTCACCACGTCGTTGGCACCCAGCACCAGGCAGACGTCGCAGCGGGGCATCTCGGGGTTGATCTCGTCCATCTCCACCAGGTCGGTGTACGGGATCTCCGACTCGGCCAATAGCACATTCATGTGTCCGGGCATGCGCCCGGCGACGGGGTGGATGGCGAACTTCACGGAGATGCCCAGCTTGGTGAGCTGGTCGTACAGCTCGCGGGCCTTGTGCTGGGCCTGGGCCACCGCCATGCCGTACCCGGGGACGATGACCACGCTCGAGGCGGCCTTCATGATCTCCGCGGCGTTCTCGGTCGTCTCGGGCTTGTAGACCTTCTGCTCCCCCTTGGCCCCGGCCGTCTGCACCTGCCCGAACGCCCCGAAAAGCACATTGGTGAACGACCGGTTCATCGCCTTGCACATGATGATCGACAGGATGAGACCGCTCGACCCGTCCAACGCCCCGGCGGTGATCAGCAGCTTGTTGTCGAGGACGAACCCCATGGCCACGGCGGCCAGGCCCGCGTAGGCGTTGAGGATCGCGATGACTGTCGGCATGTCCGCGCCGCCGATCGGCATCACCAGCATCCACCCGAAGTTGAGCGCCAGCAGGATGATGACGCCGAAGACCAGCGGCGACCACGAGCGGTCGGGCATCGCGATCAATGCAAGGGCCAGCACGATCGCCAGTGTGAAGGCGCCGAGGTTGACCAGCTTCTGCCCGCGGTAGACCCATGGACGCTGTGGGAGCCACTTGACTTCCTGCAGCTTGGCGGCGGCGACAAGACTACCCGTGAACGTGAGGTACCCGAGGATGATTTCGGTCATCACCGCCAGCATGCGCAGCGGTGTGAGCATCGCGGGCTCGTCGTGCAGCCAGTGGAAGTACTTGGCGGTGCCGACCAGCCCCGCGGCCAGCCCGCCGAAAGCGTGCGAGAGTGCCGTCCGCTGCGGCACAGCGGTGAGCGGCACAAGGGAGAGCCAGACGCCCGGCCAGATCGCCAGCAGGATCGGGATGAGGACCCACAGATGACGCGTGATGTTGGAGTGTCCGGAGACCTCCGGCTTGGCCCACGTGGCGACGACGGCGATGACCATCGCCGTGACGCCCGCGTAGACGCCGCGGCGGGCGGTCTTGGGGTCGCTCATCCAGTGGAGCGAAAAGATGAACAAACCCGTGGCAACGAGGTAGCCGAATTCGATCAACTGGGATGGCGTCATTTGGCCGGCCCTCCCGCACCGCGGGCGGGGCCGGTGGACTTGAACATTTTGAGCATGCGGTCGGTGATCATGAACCCGCTGATGATGTTGGTCATGGAAGCGAACAGGGCGATCGCGCCGAGGAGGCGGATGTGGTCGGGGTAGCCGTCGCCGCCGGCGACCATGATCGCGCCGACGACGGCGATGGCGGAGATCGCGTTGGTGAGCGACATCAGCGGCGTGTGGAGCAGGCGCGAGACGCGCCGGATGACGCCGATGCCGATGAAGGTGGCGAGCATGAAGACGAAGAGCATGGACATGTAGTCCACCGGCGCATCGGCGTGGGCCGTGGTGGGCACAGCAATGGGTGGAACGGCCTGGGCGAGGTGCGCGATGAAGGGCATCGGGAGTTTCCAATGCGGTCAGGGGTCAGTGCGCCGCCGTCGCGGCTTCCTTGGTCTTGGCGTGGACGATCTGGCCGTCGTGGGTGATGAGGGCGTCGCGGAGGATCTCGTCGTCGAGGTCGAGGTTGAAGGCTTTGTCTTTCCAGAATGCCAGCAGGAAGTTGGTGACGTTGCGCGACCACAGGACGCTGGCGTCGGTGGGCATGGTGGCGGCGAGGTTGAGCGGGGCGATGATCTTGACGCCGCTTTCGACAACGGTGTGCCCTGGGCGCGAGAGTTCGCAGTTGCCGCCGCCATCTGCGGCGAGGTCGATGATCACCGAGCCGGGCTTCATGGAGCGGACCATCGCGGCGGTGATGAGCTTGGGGGCAAACACGCCGCCCACGAGCGCGGTGGTGATGACGGCGTTGGAGGCGGCGCACTGTTCGGCGAGCAACGCGCGCTGGCGGGCGCGGTCGGCCTCGGAGAGTTCTGCGGCGTAGCCCCCGCCGGCTGCGGCGGACTTTTGGAGCGTGATGCCGACGTAGCGGGCCCCGACGCTCTCGATCTGTTCTTTCACTTCGGGGCGGACGTCGGTGGCGAAGACGTTGGCGCCGAGGCGTTTGGCGGTGGCGATCGCCTGCAGGCCTGCGACGCCGGCGCCGATGATGAAGAACTTGGCGGGGACGATGGTGCCCGCCGCGGTCATGAGCATCGGGACATAGCGGTTGAGTTCGAGCGCCGCCAGCAGCACACCCTTGTATCCGGCGATGCTGGCCATGGCCGAGAGCGTGTCCATCGACTGGGCGCGGGTGGTGCGGGGGATGGCGTCGGTCGAGAAGGCGGTAATCCTCCGGTCGGCGAGGGCGCGCACCACGGAAATGTTGCGCGTGGGCATGAGCGACGACAGGAGCATCGCCCCGGGGCGCATGTGGCCGATGTCCTGGGGTGCGCCCTGCCCGGCGACGGCGGGAGGGCCCAGACGCAGGACGAAGTCCGCGCCGCCAATCAACGCGGCGGGATCGTCGACGATCGTCGCTCCGGCCGCGGAGTACTGGTCGGCGGAGAAGTGGGCGGCGGCGCCGGCGTCGCGTTCAATCGAGACGGAAAACCCTGCCGCGGCGAGTTTTTTGACCGATTCGGGCACCAGCGCCACGCGGTGTTCGCCCTCGACGTGTTCCTTTGGCACGGCCAATTTCATGCACGCCCCCGCGGGGATTTCATGCCCCGAGCGAATCAACGGTGGAGGCCCGCAGGCTGAAAGCCGCGGCGGGCGTCGGCATGGTACCAAAAAACGCCCGAACGGGCGGTGCATCACGGCGATGTGCGTACAGGTCTAGACTCAATCTGTCCCCTCTGAGTTCCCGCGGGCGTGCCCATCATCGGCGTGCCGCACGGTGCGCAAACCGCCCGTGGCCTCTCGAAGTGATCGGAGGTGCAACATGGTGACCGTGGCCGAGATTCTGTCCCGCAAGGGTTCGCGCGTTGTGAGCGCGCCGCCGGAGACTTCGATCCTCGACGCCGCCATTCTGATGAATCAGAACCGCGTCGGGAGTCTGGTGGTGATCGATGATCCGACCGGCGACATCATTGGGATTTTGTCCGAACGTGACATCCTCACGAGGTTGGTTGCCGCCGAGCGCGAGCCGCGGCGGACAGCCGTTCGCGACATCATGACGTCGCCAGTGGTCTGTTGCGAGCGAACGACGTCGATTGACGAGCTGCGGGCGACGATGCACGGACGGCGCATCCGTCATATCCCGGTGCGAGACGGGCAGAAGCTATGCGGGCTGGTGTCGATCGGCGATGTGAACGCCTGGCATGCCGACGGCCTGGAACAGACCGTGCATGCACTCGAGGACTATGTCACGCGCGGGTAGTGAGGAACTCAGTGCAGGCTGGGACGCGGACCGGCCGTATCGTGGTGGGCAAGCACGTGCGGGTTGCGGCGGACGCAATCCACGGCCGCAGCGACCAGCAGCGCCGCGGCGATGCCCGCGTGCAGCCAGTTGTCGGCCTCGTTGAGGTGCAGGCGGGTAACGACGGGCTCGACATTCATGAAGCCCAGAACGGCGACCGTGCCGTACACGAGCCCGAAGATGGAGCAGAACCAGCGGGCGGCGGAGAAGCTGCCGAAGCCGCAGGCGAGCGCCACCAGGCCCGAGGCCAAATGGACGATATTGTGGAGTGTGTTCACGTGGAACACGAGTACACGCTCACCGTCGATGAAGCCCCAGATTCCCGCCGCGATGAATGCAACGCCGATGACCTTGCAAGCGCTTGTGCAGAGCATTGAAGGCTCCTTTTCTGGTCCGCTGGTCCTCCACCCTGACGGTTACCGATGGGAGTGAACCGCGGGTGAATGGGGGGTGAAGTGTCGTGCACCTGGACATGACAAACCGCTGGTCCGGGATGGACGTGGTGGCAACGATGCACGGCACCTTGGTACGCATGGATACGCGATGCATCTGCCCGTCCTGAATAGCGCCGCGACGACTGATTCGGAGGGTTTCGATACGCGCCGGGCGGAGATCGCGCGAGAATTGGCTGCGCGGGTGCGGGGGCGGGTGCGGTTCGGGCGGCACGATCGGATGCTGTACGCCACCGACGCGTCGATGTACCAGATCGAGCCGATCGGTGTGGTCGAGCCGGCGGATGAGGCGGATGCGCAGGCGGCTGTTCGCGCGTGCCATAAACTGGGTGTGGCGATGCTGCCGCGGGGGGGGGGGACGAGCCTGGCGGGGCAGTGCACCAGCGAGGCGGTCGTGGTGGACCTGTCGGCGGGGCTTCGGGGGATTGGTCCGGTCGAGGAGCGGAGCGGGCAACACAGTATCGTGGTTCAGGCCGGCGTGTCGATCGACGACCTCAACGCGGAACTGACGCGGCGGAAGAGTGGGGGGGCGGGGCTTTTCTTTGCACCGGACCCGGCGACGACGGCGCAGTCGGTGATCGGCGGGAACGTGGGGAACAACGCCGCGGGGTCGCGGAGCGTGCTGTACGGGCGCACGTCGGAGAACCTGCTGGGCGTAGATGTGCTGCTGGCCGACGGGCGGCGGGTGTGGCTGGAGCGGGGGGCGGGGGAGCGGGACGAGACGGCACGGGAGCTCGCGCGTGGGGTGATCGAGATCACGCGTCGGCACGAAGCGTTGATCCGCGAGAAGTATCCCAAGACGCTGCGGCAGAACGCGGGGTACGGGCTTGATCGGGTGCTGAAGCAGCTTGATGCCGGTGCAGACGAGCGGACGATCGACCTGGCACAGTTGGTGTGCGGGTCGGAAGGCACGCTCGCGGTCACGCTCAACGCGCGGCTGCTGTTGCGGCCGCTGCCCAAGGCCAAGGGACTGGCGCTGCTGGCGTTCGCATCGCTCGAGGCGGCGATCGACGCGGTGGTGCCGATCCTGGCGACGGGTCCGTCGGCGGTCGAACTGGTTGATGACGTAGTGATCGAGGCGGCCCGCGGCAATATCGAGTGTTCCAAGTATGTGGATGCTTTCCCGAGGATGCCGGGGAGCGACCGCGACCCGGTGGCGGTGCTGTACGTGGAGTACCACTGCGGGAGTGAGGAGGAACTGGGGGCGAAGTTTGCCGCGCTGTCGAGCGTGACGACGCGGATGGGGGCGGCGACGCGGCTGGTGACCGATGCGCCGGGGATGGCCGACGCGTGGAAGCTGCGGAAGGCCGGGGAACCGCTGCTGCACGGGATGCCGGGAGCCCGGCATCCGCTCACGTTCGTCGAGGACAACGCGGTGCCGCCGGAGAACCTGGGGCGGTTCGTGCGGGAGTTCCGCAAGATTGTGGAGGCGGCGGGGACGCGGGCGGCGTTCTGGGCGCACGCGAGCGTGGGCGTGCTGCACGTGCGGCCGATGCTCAATCCGCACGACCCGAGCGACATGGTGCTGCTGCGCCGACTGGCGGTGGAGGCGGCCGACCTGGCGAAGGCGTGCGGCGGGGTGATGTCCGGCGAGCACGGCGACGGGCGGCTGCGCGGACCGTTGCTGCGGCGGTTCTTCGGGGATGAACTGATCGCGGCGTTCGGCGAGATCAAGCGGGTCTTCGATCCGCTCGGGCTGCTGAACCCGGGGAACATTGTTGCTCCGGGACCGATCGAGAGTATCACTGAGCGGACGCGGATCGAGCCGGTGGTGTGGGGAGTGGGGGACGGGCATGGGCACGAAGGTGAGCGTCCGGGGGGGCGAGCGGTGCATATCCCGCACGTCGATACGTTCTTTGATTACTCAGACCAGTCCGGGTTCGACGGTGCGGTGGAGAAGTGCAACGGGGCGGGCGTGTGCCGCAAGAGTGCCGGCGGGACGATGTGCCCGAGCTATCGCGCCACGATGGACGAGCGGCACGCGACGCGCGGGCGCGGCAACGCGCTGCGGCTGGCGATCAGCGGGCAGTTCGGGGGAAGCGAAACGGCGCGGCACGGGCCGAAGTGGGACGATGCGGGGACGATGGAGACGCTCGGGCTGTGCTTGAGCTGCAAGGCGTGCAAGAGCGAATGTCCCAGTAATGTGGATATTGCGCGGCTGAAGGCGGAGTACACGGCGCAGCGGCACAAATCGCTGGGAAAGGTGCCGCTGGAGGCGTGGCTGACGGGGCACGTGCGGCTGCTGAACCAGTTGGGTTCGTTGATGCCGAGGCTGGCGAACTGGTTCAGTTCGACGAAGCTCGCACGGGCGGTGATCAACCGGGTGATGCACATGCACCCGGAGCGGTCGATGCCGAAGTTCTCACGTCCCGCCGGGCGTGGTTGGAGCTCCGCGACGGTCGTGAGCGATCAGCGAGTCGTGCTATTTGGAGATTGCTTCACTACCTACAGCGAAGGGCACATCGGCGAGGCGATTCGACGTGTCGTGACGAAGCTCGGGTACGACACGCAGTTCGCCAACGCCGGTTGCTGCGGGCGGTCCATGATTTCCGTCGGCATGCTGCCGCAGGCGATCGAAACCATCGACGCGACGATTGGGAGACTCAGGCCATTGATCGACGATGATCGCGTGCTGGCGATCCTTGTCGCGGAGCCATCCTGCCTGAGCGCGATGAAGGACGACTGGCTGCAGCTCAAGTGCCGCACGCCGCTGGAACTGCGGAAGAAGCTCGCGGCCAAGGCGATGCTCCCCGAGGAGTTCATCGAGAAGTTCTGGGACAAGCACCCGATTGCGCCGAAGGTGGATGCCGCGGCAGTGCCGCCAGAGGTGATCCTGCACGCGCACTGCCATCAGAAGTCGCTGTGGGGAACGCAATCGAGCGCGAAGGTACTCAAGCGGATCTTGGGCGACCGGCTCAAGACGCCCGACACCGGCTGCTGCGGCATGGCGGGGTCATTCGGCTTTGATGCCGACAAGTATGAGTTGTCAATGCGGATCGGGAACCTGCCGAACGGGGGGATCCTGCCGATTGCGCGGGGGGCGGGGGAGGGAGCGGTGATTTGCGCCACAGGCACAAGCTGCCGGCACCAGATTCATGACGGGGCGCAGAAGCGGGCGGTGCATCCAATCGAACTGCTGGATCGCGTTCTTGCCTCGAATCACTGACCGGCCGGCGGGTTCTTCGACGCGAAGGGCATCGTGAACAGGCCGCGGATGTTGGACACTTTGCGGCCGCCGACGGTCTGCTGGCAGGTGTAGCCGAGGACGGGGACGCGCGTGGGGATCAGGCCGGGCAGGTCGATCGCCCCGATGATCGCGGGCGTACAGGTGATGAGCACATCATCGTGCTTGGGGTAGTTGGGGTCGTAGATGTGGAGGGCGAGGACGCCTTCGTCCGACTTGTCGGCTCGCGTGGCGAGGACCTGGTGGTTCTCCCAGATCGGCTGGCCCTTGCCGCCGGCCACACGCACCAAGCCGAGGACGACGGGCTTGGATTCGCCGAGTGTGACGGCGATGGCGCCGATGGTCGTCGCAGTGGCGTGGCGGACGCCGAGCCAGCCGTTGTCGGGGGCGTTCATCCAGCCGGCGAAGACGGGGACCATCGCGTATGCGCCGCCGAGGGACTCGACCTGGCGCTGCTGGAGGTAGTCGAAGAGCCAGTCACCCTTGAGCGGCGGCTTGGGGCGTGTGGGCGGACTGCGCTGGGCGAGGTAGTAGTCGGCGGCGGCGGTGGACATGCCGCCGCAAAGACCGAAGCGCGAGGGGCCGACGCCGGGTGCGAGTGAGCCGAGCGCGCCGGGGATCGGTGAGCCGGAGAACGAGTTGGTGAAGTTGAACCCATGCTTGGAGGGTGCGAAGTCCGCGATTGGGAGCGGCTCGGCCACTGGCGCGGCAGCGCCGAGGACCAGTGCGGTGAAAGCGGCCGCGAGGAGCGCAGTGGAGTTGGCGGTGCGTGCCATGGTGTGGGTGGGTGCGGGGAGGAGTGTGGAGTTGCGGGCGAATCCGGCCGAGTTTGTGTATCGTACTGACAACGGCCGAATGATGTGGCCATTGCCGTCCGCCACTCCATGTCCCTCAGGAATTCACCATGACCCTGCCATTTGTGCTCGTGCTCGCCCTTGTCGCCGTTGCCCAGCCTGCCGCGACCAAGCCGGCGGAGCAGCCGAAGCCGGGAAGTGGAGGGACGGACAAGCCCGCGGATGCGACGAAGCCGGACGCAGCGAAGCCGGATCCGACCAAGTCGGCGGATTGGCCGTTCACGACGGCGAAGGCGGAGACGGTGGCGAGCGGGTTCAAGTTCACCGAGGGCCCGGCCTGGACGCCTGCGGGCGGGGGCATGTTCGTCTTCTGCGACATGGCCGGCAACAAGGTGATGGGGTGGAACATGACCGGTGCGCCGGTGCCGCTGCGCGATCCGGCGGGGAACTGTATCGGCTCCGCCGCGGACAAGGACGGTCGGATCGTGCAGGTGGAGACCAAGGGGCGGCGGATCATCCGTTGGGAGATCAAGGATGGCAAGGCGGGCGAGCCGGTGGAAGTGGCCGCGATGCTCGACGGCAAGAAGCTGGGTGGGATGAATGACCTGGTTGTGCGCAAGAGCGACGGCTCTATTTATGTGTCGCAAGGCACGTGGTTTCTGCGGGGGGACGACGCCAAGGAGAAGTTCTTCATGGGCGTGATCCGGATCGCGCCCGACGGCAAGGTGACGGGCGTCAGCGGCGGGATGAAGGGGCCCAACGGGCTGTGCTTCTCGCCGGATGAGAAGACATTGTTCGTGACGGAGTACGGCGAGGGGAGGATTTATGCGTGCGAGGTGAAGGCTGACGGGACGCTCGGCGACCGCAAGCTGTTCGCCGATTTGAGCGCGATGGCCCGTCAGAACGGAGTCTCCGGCCAGGGTTCGGCCGACGGCGTGCGCTGCGATGAAAAGGGAAATCTCTACGCGACTGGTCCTGGCGGGATCTGGGTCGTTTCGCCGGCGGGCAAGTTTGTGGCGATGCTGCCGGGGCGGGCGACGAACCTCGCGTTCGGCGGGCCGGACGGGAAGACACTGCTGATCACGACGGGGTCGGACGTACTGAAGATCGGGACGAAGAACAAGGGGCTGTGAGGGGACAGGCGAACAGACACTGGTCGCCTGTTCGTCTCTCTGGTCGTCTTCTTATGCCGGAGAAGGCACCTTCTGCATGATCCGCTGGAGCACGCGCTCGCTGGCGAGTGTGCCGTTGCTGCTGACGCTCGAGCGCGTCAGGACGCGGTGTGCGCACACGAGTGGGACGTTGAGGATGATGTCCTCGGGGATGACGTAGTCTCGGCCGTCGAGCACGGCGGTGGCGCGGGCGGCCTGCGCGAGGGCCAACGCGCCGCGCGGCGAGACGCCGAGCTGCAGTTCCTCGTGCTTGCGCGTCGCGGTGGCGATGGCGATGATGTACTCGGTGAGCGAGCGGTCGATGCGGACGGCGTCGGTCTGCTCCTGCAGGCTGATGACATCGGCGCCGTGCATGGCGGGGGCGAGGCTGGGGAGGGACATCTGGGCCGGGCGCTTCTCGAGCACGCGGGCCTCGTCGGCGGGGGACGGATAGCCCAAGTGGATACGCATCAGAAAGCGGTCGAGCTGGTTCTCGGGGAGGAGGTAGGTGCCCTCGAAGTCCGCGGGGTTCTGGGTGGCGACGAGCATGAACGGCTGCTCGAGCTTGTGCGTGCGGCCGTCCACCGTGACAGCCGTCTCGTTCATGGCCTCGAGCAGCGCCGTCTGGGTGCGCGGGGTGGCGCGGTTGATCTCGTCGGCGAGGACGATGTTGGCGAAGATCGGGCCCTTCTTGAACTCGAAGTCCCCGGTGTCGCGCTTAAAGATCGAGACGCCCAGAATGTCGCTGGGCAGCAGGTCGGGGGTGAGCTGGATGCGCGAGAAGTGGCAGTCGAGGCTCTTGGCCAGGGCCGTGGCCAGAACGGTCTTGCCGACGCCGGGGACATCCTCGATCAGGCAGTGCCCGCGGGCCAGAAGGCAGCTGAGCAGCCGGTCAACGGCCTGGGTGTTGCCGAGGTAGACCGAGGAGATATTGGAGCGCAGGCGCTCGAGGGCTTGTTGCATGGAGGAGGAGGTTACGCGGTCCGAGAGTGGGACAAGCGGGAGCATCGATAACCCCATACGGAATCGGGCTTCGCCAGTTGCAGGGCGCGCCGGAAGGGATGGCACTACGATTACCACTGATGGACGGCGGGGCGGATAGGACGTCGGATGGGGGCGCGGGCGATGCCACGCGTGCGCCCATCGACCGTAGTCTTTCCGGACGCATGCCCTGCATGGCGTGCGGGTACGACCTGCGCGGCATGAGCGTGCTGGGTGTGTGCCCCGAGTGCGGCACCGCTGTGCGGGCGACGATCCTGGCGGTGGTGGACCCGCTCGCGGACGAACTGCGGCCGATCCGGCATCCGCGGGTCGTCGGGGCCTGCATGGTCCTCTGGTCGGGGGCGGCGCTGGCGGCGGTGGTCGTGGCGTGGCGGAGTGTGATCTTGGAAGTCTTCGGGCTGGCTGCTAACACCGCGATCCGCGATCCGCGCGATGCCTCGTTCACGTGGCTGACGGCGTGCCTGGTGTGGGTAAGTGGATTGGCGGCGGTCGGACTTGCGCGACCGCACGATGCGGTGCCGCGGCGGGCGACCGGGCTGGCGCTGCTGAGCGCGCTGCTGAGCGTGCCGGCAGGGTACCTGGTGGTGATGATGTCGCGCGTGGCGGGCGACAGCTACGCCGCGGGACTGAGTTCGCTCTGGCACATTTCGCCGGGTCGGACGGTTTTCCGCTGCGGACTGTTCGTGCTGGTGATCGTGATGATCCTGCTGATGCGACCGGTGGCGCGGCTGCTGGTGGCTCGCTCGCTGGCGATGCGCCAGGGGCGTGTGGATCGGCAAACGCTCTACGCCATGGCGATGGCGGTCGGGCTGATCGTGGTCGGTGACATCGGAGGGGCGCTGGTGCTGGCGAACTTTCGGGCGGACGAGCAGGTGTACATGATGATCGCGCTGGCCGTGATGGCGCTGGGGTGGATACTGCTGACGATCGGGCTGGTAGGGGCGGTCGTGGACTGCTGGCGGATCGCCCAGGCGGTACGGACGCCGGGGGTGGCACTGCGGCACGTGATCGAGGAGGATGAGAAGGAGTTGGGCGGCACGCCTGCGGGCGAGGTCCAGTCATGAAGCCCGCGCTGCGCGAGCGGTTCGACCGGTTGCTGGAAGACGCGATCGAGGCGCTCCCGGAGCGGTTCCGTCAGGCCTTGGACGAGATCCAGGTGATTGTCGAAGATGCGCCGGGCAAGGAACTGGTGAAGGGCCTGGCTCGGGACGGGGTGGTCGAGTCCGAAGAGGACGACGACCTGATGGGGCTGCATTCGGGATTGCCGCTGGTAGAGGGTGGCGTGGACGAGAGCGGCCGGCTGCCGACGCAGATCCACCTCTTCCGCGAGCCGATCGTTGAGCACGCCGGCGGTTGGGACCAGGACCAGGCCGACGAGGAGATCTACGAGGAGGTGCGGATCACGCTGCTGCACGAGATCGGCCACCACTTCGGGCTCGACGAGGACGATCTGGAAAGACTGGGGTACGCGTAGAGCGATGCCGCCGCCGAGCGGGGCGGCCCGGCGGGGGCGATCGGCTGGGGGGCCGGCTCGAAGTCACAATCGAGGATCGACGGGATCTGGTAGTTCCAGTTGCCGACATCGACGCCCTGGCAAAAGGCGATGAACAAACCCGGTTGTGTGCCGAGGTCGATGGCCACGGGAGGATTGCCCGCCGGCGAAAGCACCCGAACCGTCGGGCGGCAGGGTTCGGCGGCGTTCCAGCCGATCACTACGGCGCGTCGTCCGTCGGTCAAGCGCACATCGCTGCCGATGGCGAACGGCGGGATGCGCCGCAGCATCGCGCGGCGGACCAGCGGGTCGAACCATCCATCGAAGCGTGAGGAGGCGAACTGGTGCAGCGCCGCCACCGGCGGCAACCGCTGGCCGTCGGCGGTGCGCAGCAGATTGTCGAGCACGTTGGCCGCCGAGACGATGCGCGTGAAGATGTGGATGTGGCGCCCGGCCAACGGCCCATTGCGGCGGCCATGTGTGATCTTGGCCATGTCGGGCCAGCCGCGGCCGTCGAAGCGCTGGTGGTGGTTGAGCACTGCCTGGGTGGCGCGGGGGGAGGCGCGGCTGTCGCGCAGCATCTGGAAGCCGATGGTCGTGTGGTCTGTGTACTCCTCCGGCGGCGCCGCGCCGTCGGGGTGCTGGGCCTCGTGGTGGGCGGACAGCGCCGGGCGCTGGCGCGCTTTGCCGAGGTCGTGCAGCATCCCCGCCAGGCCCAGGATCGCGCCGTCGCGGGCGTGGCTGGCCGGCAGGCGCGGCTGCTCTTTAACGAGGTAGGCCTCAAGATCGAGCCCCGCCAGCACTGAGAGGTAGGCGACATTGGTACCGTGGGCCGCCAGGTCCCGGGCGGTGAACAGCGAATCGGTCAGCGAGGCATAACGGGCATCGCCGATGAGCTTGCAGACCATGCCTAGGACGGCTTGGCGGTAATTCGAGATGTCCGCCGCCGTTACCGCCCGACGCGACGCGGCGCCCAGGTCATCCTTGAGTTGCCGGAAGACCTCTGCTTTGGCCGCGGCCACCTCCGGCGAGACGGCGTTGTCAAGGTCCTTGGTCAGGTCATCCTGCACCCAGATCTGCGTGATGCCCATCGAACGCAAACGCGCGAGCAGCGGCTGGTCCAGGGCCACGCCTGCCTTGAGCAGTTCCGCATCGGGGGCGTCCGGGCGGACCACCGAGGCCCCCAGGACCATCCCCGGCTCAACATCTCCCACGCCGCATAGCAGCATCGAGACCTCCGGACGACCGCGGCCGCCACCACTGAAATTCGACCATGGCGGGGGCGATGGTGAGCCGAGGCTCGTTTGGGGCGAGCGTCGTAGGGGCTGGTGGAAGTGGGGGCGTCCAGAAATCCTCCCCGATCCGAGGGACCGGAACCGTCCACCCGTTTGGCGGGTAGGGGTGTACGGGCCGCATCACCCTTGCCTGCTGGTGAAAAGAGGCAAGGGATACGACCTGACGGACCGACGCAACTGGGGGGGCGGGGATCGGAATACCTTTGGGTGTCTGTTCGATGACTCGTCACCACTTATCACCCGCGGCACGCCGCGGGCAACTCATGGAGTCTGCCATGCGGAACGGGCTTGTGATCTGGGCGTCGGTTCTGGTCGTGTGCGCGGGGTCGGCGGTTGCCCTGGCGGAGCCGACGAAGGTCGGGCTGATCGAGATCGAGGGGGCGCTGCAGGAACGCGCCAAGATCTCCACGCCCTTCGGCTCGGGCGGCAAGGGCACGACGCAGATGCGTGATGTGCTGCAGGGGATTGAGAACGTCGCGAGCGATACGGAACTCAAGGGTTTGTGTATCCAGTTGAAGGATGCGCAGCTCAAGGGCAGCCAGATCGAGGAGATGGGCCGCGCGATCCGCAAGGTCCGCGAGGCGGGCAAACGCGTCCACATCTTCAGCGAGAACTACGACACCCACGAACTGCAACTCGGATCGTTCGCCGACGAGGTGATCATCCAGGCTGGCGGTGCGGTCTCGCTCCCGGGTGTCTACATGGAGGAGATGTTCCTCGCCGACACCTTCAAGTGGGTCGGCATCACACCCGACTTCGTGCAGATCGGCGACTACAAGGGCGCCAGCGAGCAATACGCCAACGCCAAGCCGAGCAAGGCGTGGGACGAGAACATCAACCAGCTCCTCGACAGCATGTACTCGCAGGTCCGCAGCGAACTCAAGCACGGGCGCAAACTCGACGACAAGAAGCTCGATGCCGCGATGGAGTCCCTCTGGATGGCCCGCGGCGAGGACGCCAAGAAGGCCGGCCTCATCGACACCATCGTGGACAAGCCCGACCTCCGCAAGCACCTGGCCACCATCTACCACGCCGATTCGATCGTGTGGGACGACACGCTGATCCCCGAGCACGAGGCCAAGTTCGACGGCAACTTCATGGCGATGCTCGGCAAGCTCATGGCCAAGCCCGACCACGAGCCCAAGCGCGACACCATCGCCATTCTCCACATCGACGGGGCAATCGTCGATGGCGATTCCAGCGACGGCGGAATCCTCGGCGGCGGCGGGGGCGTCGGCAGCCGCACCATCCGCAACGCCCTCATGGAGATCGAGAAGAACGACCTCATCAAGGGGTGCATCGTCCGCATCGATTCACCGGGCGGCTCGGCCATCGCCAGCGAGATCATCTGGCAGGGCCTGCGCCGCATCGCCGCCAAGGGCAAGCCCATCTGGTCCAGCGTGGGCTCCATGGCAGCCAGTGGCGGGTACTACGTCGCCGTCGGCACCGACAAGGTCTACGTCAACGAGTCGAGCATCGTCGGTTCGATCGGCGTGGTGGGCGGCAAGCTCGCCATGGGCGGCGCGTTCGAGAAGCTCAAGGTCAACGTCGTCGGCCGCGCCCGCGGGCCGCGGGCTGACATGCAGGCCAGCAGCAAGCCGTGGAGCGAGTCCGAGAGGGGCTTGGTCCGTGCCAAGATGACCGAGACCTACGACCAGTTCACCGGCCGCGTGACGACCGGACGCAAGGGGATCGACCTCTCCAAGACCGCAGAGGGACGCCTGTTCCTGGGCGAGAAGGCGATCGAACTGAAGATGGCCGACCAGCTCGGCGGTCTTGAAGAGGCAGTGGGGGATATGGCCAAGCAGCTCTCCCTCTCCGAGCGCTCATTCGACGTCATGGATTACCCCGCCCCCAAGGGCCTGGGTGAGATGCTCGGCGAGATGCTCGGCGGCATGGGCGGCGGCGCCGGGGCGTCGGCCCCAATCCACGGCCGTTCGGTGATCGTCGGCGAGTTTGCCGCGGCGGCCCGGGCCCTGGTCGGCGAGCGCAGCTGGGAGACCATCAGCAGCCAGGTCGAAGGTCTCATGCAGCTCCGGACCGAGCCGGTGCTGCTCATCAGCCCGCAGGCGATCATTGTGAAGTAATCCACGACCTCTCCAGACCCAACCTTCCGCCCGTGTGCCGCCACGCGGGCGGTTTGCTTTTTGGATTCCTGATATCCCCGCGCCGCGCGGACCGCGCACTGTGGTCACCCCCGCGTTCCAATTCGACGCGGTGCTCAGGAGACCCCACCCATGCGCAGCAATTGCAAGTCATTCCTGTCGGTCGCAGCGGCCACGATCTTCTTGTCCAATGGGGTGGCCCACGCCGTGCCGCCGATCGACGCTGAACTCGGTGTTGTCTCGGCGGCGAGCCCTCAGTTCGCCACGCCGGTCATGTCGCTCGCCGCGGGACAGGTGCGTTGGGTGCATTTCCGCACCATGACTCCCACCAGCGCCGCGACACACTTCCTCGACATGCACACGTTCGGTAGCAATATCCCCACGGTGTCCAACGACACCGAGATCGGCCTATACAACGCGCAGGGACAGAAGATCGACGACAACGACGACTGGCCGTTCGGGCCCGACGTCGAGAGCGGCCTTTCGTTCGGCAGGGCGTCCGCGCCGCGGGCCTACGCGACGCTCCCCAATTTCGCCGGTCAGGACGGGCCGACGCTCCCAGCCGGTCACTACTACGTGGCGATCACCGCCTTCGGGGCGGAATTCGGCCAGAACTTCACGGTAACCACATCGCCGGCCTACAGCGGCCAGGTGAAGCTGAGCATCATCACCAATCTCCCCGGCGGCACAGCGGCGTGCAATCGCGCCGATGTCGCCGGTCTTGGGGGCGTTTCCGGCCCCGACCATCAACTCACCGCCGACGACATCGTGCTGTTCTTGAGCAGCTACTTCTCGTCAACACTGGCGATCGCGGATATCGCCGGTCTCGGCGGCTCGGCCGGTGCGGACGGGCAATTGACCGTGGACGACCTGGTCCTGTTCCTCGCGGCGTTCTTTTCGCCCTGTAATCCTTGATCGAGCGTGGCCAGTAAGTCAAGCAGCGAGAACGCCCGGGCCACAAGCCCGGGTGTTCTGCGTTTGGGCCAATGCACAGCCCTGGCGATGCCCCCCGGCAGCGTCAAAAGCCCCCAACTTGCCAGCACCCGGCCCGCGGCCCCCGGAATCGCGGGCGGTTTGTTTTTGTGGTCCGAATTGTCCTCGCGCTGCGCCGCTGTCGCACTGATCGTAACGGCGGCTCTCGTGGCCGCCGTCCCAACCACGTAAGGAGACTTCCATGCTCGGCATGCAGCGATCACATCGGCTCATTTCTTCGGCAGCGGCCCTCGTCCTCTCGGCCGGCGCGGCCTCTGCGGTGCCGCCGTTGCAGCACTACTACGGCGTCGTCCCGACCACGGGGGTGTTCCAGACGTACACGGACCAGATTACCGCGGCCGCCCAGGTCAAGTGGTACGCCTTCGCACTCACCGACTCGGTGAGCGCTGCCGAGGGCACGTACCTGGACATCGACACCAACGCGAACCCCGCCCCGGCGCCCGCGATGGTCGACACCGTGATCGGTGTCTACAACGCGGCCGGGCAGTACGTGACCTTCGACGACGACAGCGGCACCGGCAACCGCAGCCAGGTCTCCTTCGGCGCCGGCTCTCGCTCGGCCCCGGGCAACGGCCAGCCTTACAACGGCCAGGACGGCGCGACGCTCAACGCCGCCCAGGGACCGTTCTTCGTGGCCGTCAGCGGCTACCACGGCTTCTACGCACCGAACTTCGGGGCAACATCCGATGCCACGGAACTGGGATACTTCACCCTCGGTATCCGCGCCGGCAAGATGCCCGGCTTTGCCCCTACGGTCGATGCTGATCTCGGTAACATCCGCGGTCACCGCAGCTCGATGAGCACCGGCGCCATGCCCGTCACCATCGGCGAGGTCAAATGGGTCAAGTTCCACATCGACACCGCTACCGATGCCTCCACCGTCTACTGCGACATCCAGACCGCCGGCAGCAACCTCCCGGTGGCCAACGGCAGCAACCTCAACGACGCGGAACTGGCCCTGTTCCGCAGCGACGGCACGGTCGTGTCCGGCAACGGCAACGCCGACGACTGGACGTTTGGCGGCGGCACCTTCCAGGGCGGCGCTTCGTTCGGCCGCACAACCGGCGCTCGTTCCTACGGCGGTGGGTTGTCCAACTTCGCCGGCCAGACCAGCGCCGTCCTCACCCAGGGCGACTACTACGTCGCCGTTGGTGCGTACAACCTTGTCCCGCAGAACGGTTTCGTCGCCGGCAGCGACACCGACGCCTCGGGCACCGTCACGCTTAACGTCCTGACGAACGTCCAGCCCGCGCAGGACTACGACATGGGCCGCATCCGCACCTTCAACAGCCCCCAGACCACCACCAAGATCCCACTGGCCGACGGCGACACCAAGTGGTACCGCTTCGAGATCGAGCAGGCCACCAGCGCCGCGACCACCTACTGCGATATCCACACCCTCGGCAGCACCCTCGCCACGGGCCCCGGCGTCAAGGACGACACCATGATCGCCGTGTACAACACCGACGGCGTGCTGAAGGGCTTCAACGACGACTGGCCGGGCCGCACAACCGGCGGCAATGAGAGCGGCGTCAGCTTCGGGCGCACCAGCGGACCGCGCACCTACGGCGGCCTGCCCAACTTCGCGGGTCTGGACGGCGCGGTCCTCCCCGCCGGCGTCTACTTCGTCGGTGTCACCGGCTATGACGCCGATCTCCAGGGCGGCTCCGGCGCCGACTACCGCCTGAAGTCCGACCACAACCGTCACGGCCAGGTGCAGCTCACCATTTCCACAAATATGGGTGATCCCCTGCAGCAGGACCTTGGTATCGTCTCGCGGGCCAACAGCCCTGTGAGCACCACGGTCTTCGCCGTGCCCGATCTCGGCATCAAGTGGATCCACTTCAAGACCGTCAAAGCCACAAACGCCTCTGAACTCTTCCTCGATATGCACACCTACGGCAGCACGTTCACCACCGGTCCCAGCTCCGGCAACGACAACGAGATCGGTCTCTACGATCCCGCCGGAACGCTGATCGCCACCAACGACGATTGGACTTTCGGCGTCGGCACTCGCTGGGAAGCCGCACTCTCCTTCGGCGCCACCTCCGATCCGCGCAACCACGCCACGCACGAGAACTTTGCCGGCCAGCACGGCGCGATCCTCTACCCCAACGACTACTACGTCGCGGTCGTCGGCTTCGATACGAGCTTCGCGAACGGCTTCGGCGTCACGCCCAACAACGGCACCGCCGGCACCGCCAAGCTGACCATCATCACCAACCTCCCTGCCAAACCCTGCAACCTTGCGGATGTCGCCAGCCTCGGCGGCACGGCGGGCGCCGACGGCGTCCTCACCGTGGACGACATCGTCTTCTTCCTCAGCCGCTTCTTCGGCGCCGACGTCGCTGTGGCGGACGTCGCCTCCCTCGGCGGCACGCCCGGCGCCGACGGCATCATCACTGTCGATGACCTGGTCGTCTTCCTCGCCGCGTTCTTCTCGCCCTGCAATCCGTGACCGCACGTTCACGGTGATTCAGGTTCAATCCGACCAACGCCCCGGCTCATTCGCCGGGGCGTTGGTTTTTTTTGCCGCGACGTCACAAATCACGCTTATGCCCCAACTTGCGGTCCGCATCGCGAACAGCTTGCTATCGAATTATGAGCGTAAATACGTAGGTGTTTTCACATGTCAGCGGCCCATTTGATCGCCCGTTTTTGGGATACTTCATCCCTGTCGCGGGGGTATGGTGCTGTGTTTTCACCGCTCCCGTGAAATCCACACAGGGAGCAGTCCATGAACAAGATGAAATCGTTGGGGGTTCTCCTGGTCCTCGGCACGGGCGGAGCGGCGTCGGCGGTGCCGCCGCTCGAGCAAAACCTGGGGTCGCTGTATACCACTGGCGCCTACCGCTCCACTGATTCGGCGCTCGTGGTCAATCAGATCAAGTGGTACCGCTTCACAACTCCGGGGTGCAACGCGGCGGACAACTCCTACTTGGATATCGACACCAATGCCAACCCGACCATCGCGGGCACGGCCATCGTGGACACCGAGATCGGCCTCTACGACGCGTCCGGTGCGCTCATCCAGGCTGATGACGACTCTGGCTCCGGCACCCCCCGCCGGCGGTCGGAGCTCTCTTTCGGCGCGGGCGGCCGCCCCGGTGTCAACAACAGCCTGGATTTCAGTGGCTTCAGCGGCGCCAGTCTGGCCGCCGGCGAGTACTACGTCGCGGTAGGCGCGTTCAACACGGACTTTGGCGCCGCTGCGTTCAGCGTGACTTCAGGCTCGACGACGGTCGGCACCTACCGGCTCGAGCTGCGCTCCGGTCGCATGGCGAGCGCCACCCCGCCGGTGATCGACGCCGACCTCGGCAACCTTCGCGGCGTGGGAACGCTGGGAGTCTCGCCCGACATGGCCACCTCGGGCTCCACCGTGCGATGGGTGAAGTTCCATCTCGACTTCGCCACCAGCGCTACCGGCTATTTCTGCGATATCCACACTCTTGGATCGAACCTCCCGGGCACGCTGTCGAACCACGATACGGTGTTGGCGTTGTTCGACGCGACCGGCGCTCCGGTCGGCGGCGGACTGAGCGACGACTACTTCGACCGCTACAGCGTGCTCACGTACGGCCGCACCAGTGGGCCGCGCACGTACGGCGTGCTCACCGCCGTCGCAGGGCAGTCTGGCCCCACTATCGGCCCCGGCGACTACTACGTCGCGACGTGCTCGTTCGGTTACAGCATCCCCGCCGCGGGCTTCGTGTTCGGCTCCACTGGCCCTGAAATGGCCGGCATCCTCAAGGTCACCGTCGCCACCAACATGCCGCCGGTGGTTGACTACGACATGGGGATCATCAAGACCCTGAACAGCCGGGCCCGCACGCCCGATCTGTCGCTGGCCGCGGGCCAGGTGCGATGGATCACCTTCCGCACGGAAGTCGCGACGGACGCGGCAACATTCTTCTGCGATATGGACACCCTCGGCTCGTCGCTCGTCTCGGGCAATGACACGGAAATCGGGTTATACGCCGCCGACGGCACGTTGATCGGCAGCAACGACGACCGGCAGTTCGTCGGCGAGAGTTCGCTCTCGTATGGTCGGACCACCCCTGTGCGCTCGTACCCGGCGCCGATCGGCGACGCGGCCGGCGGCTCCGGCGCTGTCCTCCCGGCGGGACTCTACTACGTTTCGATCTCCGGATTCAATACGGGATTTGCCGCGAATTTCCGTTCGACCTCGACCTCCGACTACACCGGCACCGTGCGTCTGAACGTCGCCACTAATATGGGGACTGGCCTCGCCGCCGACCTTGGTCTGCTCAACCGCTCGACCTCCCCGTTGGCCAGCGCACAGTTCGCGGTCGGGGCCGGTGTCGTCAAGTGGATCCACTTCCGCACCGAAACCCCGACCGGCGCCGCGGCCTACTACGTCGACATTCATTCGCTCGGTTCGATCCTCAACACCAATCTACCACCGACGAGCTCCGGCCCGAACGATACCGAGATCGGCCTCTACAGCGTGACCGGCGTGCTGATCGCCGCCAACGACGACCGGAGCGCATTCGGCGAGAGCGCGCTGACGTACGGATTGACGACTCCCGCCCGCTCATACCCGGCACCGATCAACAACCTGGCCGGCGACAGCGGCGCGGTGCTTCCGGCGGGTGACTACTACGTTTCGGTTTCCGCCTTCAACACGAATTTCAGCGGTGATTTCGGCGCGGTCTGCACCTCCGCCTCCAGTGGTGTCGTTCAGATCCACCTCATCAGCAACCTCCCCGCCGGCGGCTGCAACGCGGCCGATGTTGCCGGCCTTGGTGGCTCCATCGGACCCGATGGCCTCCTCACCGCCGACGATCTCATCGTCTACCTCAACGCCTTCTTCGCCAACAACCTCGCCGTCGCCGACCTGGTCACCATCGGCGGCAACCCGCCCCCGGATGGCGTGATCACCGCCGACGACCTGATCTTCTTCCTCTCGCAGTTCTTCAGCCCCTGCATCTGATCCGAGACGCCGCGAACAGAAACACACCGACCCGGGGCGATGACGCCCCGGGTCGTTTTCATTCGCTCTGATTTCGACCTCTCCTGGTCCTATCTCGTCTTCACTCTGTGTTATTCTGCGCACTCTGCGGTGAAAATGTCGTTCTTCCCAGCGCTCCGGCGCGTCCGCTTACACCGTCTCGACTTCCTTCACCTTCGCCGCCACCGACGTGTCGGCCTCGGTCTCGAACTTCTTGAGCAGCTCCTGTATCTCGGTCTTGAGCGTCTCCAGTTCGTCCTCCGGGATCGCGTGCGCTCCGCCCTTGAGCTGGTCGGCGTGCTTGTTGGCGTCGCGCCGGACGTTCCGCATCGAGACCTTGGTGTCGTCGCCGAGCTTCTTGCAGTGCGACACCAGTTGCTTGCGACGATCCCCCGACAGCGGCGGGATGTTGATGCGGAGCTGCTTCCCCTCGGGCATCGGGTTCAGCCCCAGCCCGCTCGACTCGATCGCCTTCTTGATGTCCTGCACCGACCCCGCATCGAAGGGCTTGATCAGGATCTGCGTCGGCTCGGGGCAACTGATCGACGCCAGCGACTTCAGGTCGCTCTGGCTGCCGTAGTACTCCACCCGCACGTGCTCGACAATCGACGGGCTCGCCCGCCCCGTCCGCACGCCGCGCAGCTCCTTCTTGAGGTGCTCCATGGCCTTCTGGAGGTGTTCTTCGGTCTCGAGCAGGATGGTGTCTGGGTCCATGTGCCGAGGGTAGCAGATTCCCTGTCCGGCGTGCAGTGCCGCGCTCGTCGGACGGCTCAGCCCACCGTCGGGCCCGTCACGGCTTCTTAGATGCGGGCGTTGTCGGAGCACTCGGCGCTGGGGGGGCGGGCGGACCGCCATTCGCTGGTGTGGTCGGCGGAGTTGCTCCCGGGGCTGCAGGCGCAGCGGGCGGCGCCGTCCCCGCTGGTGGCTCCGGCGGCAGCTTCAGTTCCTTCACCACATCGGCGGTGATGTCGTCCTCAGCGGGGAACCGAACGGCCGGCCGCGCCAGCACCGACTGGATGAACGCCGGCGGTGTGTCAGCGTTCTTCAACTCGTCCATCGGCCGGACGGCGAAGATCACCGTGTAGCCGCGCCGGGCGCTCACGGCGTCGATCGCCGCTAGCACCTGCTTGTACGCCTCGATGTTCGCGCGTGAGATAAGCTGCGAGAACTCGCTGGCCGCCTGTTTGGCCACCGCCGAGTACTCCTGCTGTCGTGCGTTGAACTGGTCCCGCAGCCGCGCCACCGCCTCGGGGTTCAGGGGCTTGACACCCGGCTGCGGGTCGGCCTTGCGGATCTGCTCGATCAGCGAGTTCAGTTCCGTCTCCATCGGCTTGACGCGCCCGTTGATCTCGTTCTGCTTTTCGCGCAGCTCCTTGGCGTACGGCTCGGTCGATACCAGGCGGCTGGCGATTCCCACGACATCGCAGAAGCCGAGCTTGGGGATCGTGCTCGCGGCGGTCGGCGGGGGGGTGACGGCAGTCGGCGCCGGCGTTGTGCTCGGTGCCGTTGGCGGCGCGGCGGGAGTCGCGGGCTGGGTCTGAGCCGCGGCGGCTCCACCAACGGCGATGAGCAGCCCGAGGGGCAGGGCCAGGCGAAGGTTGAATCGGGCGGCGCGGCGGAGCGTAGTGGGCATGTTCGATCCTGAATGTACCACGAATATGTGCGAGTAGTCGCTGCTAACGGCGGTAAGCCACCAGGAATCGCTGATGGCCCTCGAGATCCTTGACGAGAGCGGCGTTCGCGAGCCGCGGATGCCCAGCGGCGAGCGCCAGTACCGCGTCGGCGGTGCTGGCCGCGATCTCGACCATGAGCAGACCGCCCGGCTTGAGGAACTCAGAAGCCCGATCGATGATCGGCGCGACGAACTGCAACCCATCGGTCCCGGCGCGAAGTGCTCCGGTGGGTTCGAAGTCCTTCACGTTCGGCGCGATCTCATCCCACTCATGATCGGGGATGTACGGCGGGTTGGCCACCAGCGCATCGAGAGACCCGGCGAGGTCGGCGAGTGGTCCAAGCAGGTCGCCGGAGCGGAACTCAACGCGTTCGGCCACGCCGTGGCGCGCGGCGTTCTCGCCCGCCACTGCCAGAGCCTCGTCGCTCACATCCGTGGCAACGACACGCGCATTCGGCAGATTGCGAGCCAACGCCACCGCGATGCACCCCGATCCCGTACAGACATCGGCGATCACGAGCGCCGGCGCCGCCTCCACGCTCACCGCCGACACCGCGGGCATCGCACCTTCCTCGCCCTCGCCCGCGTTCATCTCAACCGGCCCGGCAACTTCTACTGGCTCGGCCCGCCGCGGCCGCAACCGCGATACCACATGCTCGACAATCCCCTCGGTGCAAGGCCGTGGTATCAACACGCGCCGGTCAACTGTGAACGGCAACCCGTAGAACCACGCCTCGCCGACAAGGTACTGCACAGGCTCGTGCTTGAGCGCCCGTCCGACCAGCGCCCGCAGCCGCGTCAATTCCTCTGCCGACGCCGGCCGGTCCGGGTCCATGTACAACTTCAGCCGCTGCACACCCAGCACCTGCCCGATCAGGATCTCGGCGCACAGCCGCGGCGAATCGATCCCGTGCTTGCCGAACGCCTCCTGCATCCACGCCAGCAGCCGGCGCGTTGTCCACGGCTCGGCGGCGGTCGTCGGTCGTTGCACGTCGGGCACGCGGGGCGTCCTTGCGGCCCGAACCACGGGCCCGAAAATGCCGGAGGAGGGAGTTGAACCCACACGCCTTTTGAGGGCGGCGGATTTTGAATCCGCTGCGTCTGCCAGTTCCGCCACTCCGGCTTGAATGGCGCCAAGTGTAGCCGCGAGGTGCCGAGTGGTGCCGCGGGCTTGTTTCTTAGGGGTTTCTGCGCGATCGCGTCCGAGCGAACTGTCCGAGGTGGGTGTGTCGCTCGGTGCCCGGTTGAGCTTCAAAGTGCGCCCCCGGCGCTGCGTGGTGGCGGGGTGGATCGGTCGGTCGTCAGTGCCCGTGTTCCGTAGAGATGGGGGGGCGTCCCCGCGATCGTCCGAGCCGGGAAGTGGCAAGCGCAGCGGACTCGTCCGCCAGGCCGACGTGGGCGTACCGATCCATGGTGAGCGTGATCGTGCTGTGTCTCACCAGCGACTGCACGATCTTCGGGGAGACGTCCGTGCGTGAAAGCTGTGTGACGTGGGTGTGCCGAAGGGCATGGAAGTCGGCGACTCTTCCTTCCTCGTCGGTGGGCAGGAGGAATTGAGAGCGCTAGCGCTTGGCGCGTTCGGCGGCGTCGGTCGATTCTTAACGCCCGCTCACCGCTCCCATCTTCCTCAACCGCCCATTCGCCAGCATCGCCTCCGCTCGTTGGCCTGGTCGATCCTCGCGCATTCCTCGAACTCTGAGCGCGCAGTTTCCTTGTCGCCGGCGAACAAGGGGGGATAAGACTCAGAAACCTGGTGGCGCATGTTTAGTTTGCCTTGTACTCTTCCTCGCACACACTGACGTGTGCGAAGCGGAAATATTGAACGCTTTTACAGCGTTTGCGGGACGTTGTACTCGTTGGCCGTTTGGTCGGTGACACACAGCTAGGTGGAGAACTTGAGCGAGGCTGACACATCCGCGTGGAATATGGTAAAAATCCCGACGTCCCACGGGATTCTTGTGCGGGGTTTACCGATAATGGTCCTATCCATGAGTGAGTGCTGGGAAGCAAGGTAAATGGTGTGCGTATGCGTGGTCTCCCACCTTCCACGTCCCAATCCAACGCACCTCCCGGCATCCCCGGCAGAACTCCAGCGATCCAGCCTCCGGCACTGAGCCTGGCCCAAGCCAATCGGAGCCAGGCCGAACAACTGAAGCAATGTGGCGACGAGATGCCACGACGACTCCGTCAGGTGCTGGAGAACCACAGCGCCGAGGAACTGGCCCGTGACACGGGCGTATCCGGAGAATCGGTCCGCCGCTACCTGGCCGGCGACGCACCCTCGTCGCGGTTTCTGACAGCTCTCTGCCTTCACAAGGGGGTCTGCGGCACTTGGCTATTGACGGGAATCGGCTCGCCGGTCCGTACCGAATCAGCACGTCAAGTTCTATCGCAAACGTCGACCGACGAGATTCTGGGGGAACTCGGACGTCGCTTTGACCGAGTCTTCTCGATCCCTGTCCGCTAGCGGCGCTCGCCGCGGGTCACCGTGCAACTACGCAAGTGGTCCGCGCCCTCGCGGCGGAGTTCCGCGGTGTACCCGATGCACCTGCGGCATTCCTCGGCGAGTTCGTCGGCCTGCAGCTTCAGCCACTCGGTCTGGTGAATGGCGGCCTCAGTTTCAATCCCTCGTGCCCGGCGTGCTACCGAGTCTGCTCCAACCTGCGCGGCGCTCCCCACGATGCCGTGTGCGACCTCGGACGCGGCTTGTGCGTTGCCTTGCGCCACCGCTGCTTGCAACTGATTGAGATCGTCGACGATGGTCTGCTCGAAGACCTGGAGCATGGCGACCGCCAAGTCTGCCTTGTTCATGCACCGATTCATGAGCGATGCGGTGTTGATGAGCGTTTCGTCGGGAGCCGGAGTTTGATGGGCACGAGCTTCGCGGGACTCGGCGACCGGCTCGTCCGTGAGGGGTGATGCAGTTTGGACGTCTTCACCATCGGGCACCGCTCCCCTTGTCGGGAGTTGCAGGTGCTCCGCCAGCGCCCGCGCCAGCGTGGTCAGTTCGAGAGGCTTGCTCAGGTAGCCGTCCATGCCCGATCGGATGCATTTCTGGCGATCCTCTTCCATCGCTGCCGCCGTGAGCGCCACGATCTTGACCGGCTTGCGACCAGTGCGCCGCTCGTGCTCGCGGATGCGGGCAGTCGCGTTGAAGCCGTCCATAACCGGCAGGTGACAGTCCATCAGGATCAGATCGAATATCTCGTCGGCAGCCGCCTGCACGACTAAGTCGCCGCGGTCGACGATATGGTAGCTGAAGCCCAAGGTGCGCAGGTAATCGCCGGTAACCAATTGCCCGACGGCATTGTCCTCGGCAACAAGCACACGCCGGCCAGCAACCACGGCAGCATCAAAACGCAGCTGCGGTTGGGGGGCCCTTCCCGTCGAGTTCCTCCCAACCTCACCGCACAGCGATTCCGCCAAGCTCTGCGCCGTGAACGGTTTTGGCACCCACACATCCACCGCGTGTCCAACGGCGGCTTCGAGCTTCGCTCCCGGCTCAGAGAACGTCACTCCGAAAATGCGGAGGCGGTCCCGCTCGATCCCGGTGCGCAAGGCCAAGGCCACCTTGGTCAACTGCTCCGTCCATGCCATAGCGCCCATGAGCACTGTGGCCTGCTCAGCCGATGACAAGCTTTGCCGAACCTCGGTGAAGAGGTGATCGATCGTCCTGACGTGGCAGGCGGCGAAGCCGGCCGCCCGGAGGGCCGCAATGAGAACTCTTCCAGCGAGCTGGTTGGGCTCATACGCGATGATGGTCTGTAGCGCCCGCTCGGTCTTCTCCACGGCGGTGAGTGGTGGCGTCGAGCCACCGGCTGCGAGCCGGACGGAAAAGCTGAAAGTTGATCCGACGCCTTCGGTTGACACAACCTGGATATGGCCATGCATGAGGCCGCAGAGCTGCTTGGAGATTGCCAAACCAAGGCCCGTCCCGCCGTATTTGCGGCTGGTCGAGACGTCGGCCTGCGAGAATGAACGGAAGAGGCGGCGCAGTTGGTCAGGGGTCATGCCGATCCCCGAGTCCTGCACATCGACGTCCACGCGGAGTCGGTCATCGGGCTCGACTTCCGCATCAATGAAGATCACCACCTGCCCCGTGTTGGAGAACTTGATGGCGTTGGACGCGAGGTTGATAAGGATTTGCTTGAGGCGATCGGGATCTCCCCACGCCTGCAGCCCCGCCACGGGCGCCGCCGACAGCACCAGCTCGATGTCCTTGGCGGCCGCCGCGACCGAAACGACTTGAACCGCTTGCCGTACGCATTCCTCCAGTGAAAAGATGACCGAACTCAGCTCCAGCTTGCCCGCCTCGATCTTGGAGAAGTCGAGGATGTCATTGATCAAGTGGAGAAGAATGCCCGCGCTCCCTCGGGCCGCCTCGAGGTAACGCCGCTGATGGCCGGTGAGTGCGGTCAGTTGGAGGAGTTCCAGCGTGCCCATCACTCCGTTAATGGGCGTGCGGATCTCGTGGCTCATGTTGGCGAGGAACCCGCTCTTGGCCTCGCTGGCATGGGTGGCGGAGTCCTTCGCAACGCGCAGCTCCTCGCGCTGTTGCTCCAGGACGGTGACATCGTCGAAGGTGGCGAGCACTCCGAGGATGCCCCGTCGCCCGCGGATCGCGGAACAGCTGACATTGAAGACCCGTCGCTCGCCGTGGCCGCCGTCACGCTGGAGTCGAATGCTTGCCGGGATGCACGAGCTGGCGTGCGTGATCTCCCAGGGTGGAGCGTCTTCGCCGTCGGAGGGAATCACCCGCAGACCGAGCTGACCGCCCGGCATGCCGTGCAGCCTGTGTGGAACCATGCCGACAACATCGCCGAACGCCTGGTTGGCGAAGATGACGCGTCCGGAAGCGTCAAAGAGCACAACCCCTTCGGCTAAAAAATCCAGCGTCTCGCTGACGCGGTCGCGTGCCCGTGACCAGATCCCCCATCTGCTAGATCGCGCCGCTGCGGCGTAGCGGATCGCCAGCACTCCCAGCAGGATCGCTACACCCGCGCCGGCCATGGTTTCCGCGCTCGGACCCCATTGGCCTGCCGAGGAGCTCGCGCGGCCATCGTGTTCGAACATGCTGAGCCGCGCCGTACCCCACCGTTCGCCACCGCGATAGATGGCCATCCCGGCGCTTGCCAGAGGCGGATCGTCACGGCGACCGTCGCCGTCCGGACCAACCACAATGGCCTGGGCTCCATCGAGTTCTACCTCGGCCCGCAGGTGCTCCGGGCGACTAGAGAGCCACGCCTGAATCAGCGACCGCAGTTCTAACTCGCCATTCGTTGCGGATTGGGAAACCACCCGTCCGAGTTCGCCGGTCAGGGCTTCGACTTCCCGCGCTGCGCGGACTCGGGCCTCGCTCGCTCCGCGCGGCCCCAGCGTGAGGACGATGACCGCCAGCGCGACCACAACGCCGCACGCGATGACGCGGATTGTCGCATTCGCCCGTCTCATGTCTGGGACCGTTTCCGCGATGACTCAACTCGTGCTCGCACCCGGTCATGCGCTGCGGCTGGGTTCCAGTCGCTTCTGCGATGTGGGCGCGTCGGTGGGTGTTCCGGCGAGTGACTTGACGACGCAGTTGCGTCCGCCCTTCTTGGCCGCGTACAGGGCTTCGTCGGCACGCCGCACCAGGTGCTCGGCGGACGTGGTTGCATTGTCGCGCATGGCCACCCCCGCGCTGATGCTCAGACCCACGTGATGTTCTCCGGCGCGGCAGACCGAATGCGAAATGTTCTGCCGCACGCGGTCGACACACCCGGCGGCGGCGCTCAGCTCCGCACCGGGAAGAACGAGCAAGAACTCCTCACCGCCGATCCGCACGACCAGGTCCTCCTCCCGAGCGAATTCGCTCAGCACCGCGCTGATGTGCCGGATGACCGAATCGCCGCGCGCGTGGCCAAAGGTGTCGTTGATGTTCTTGAAGTGGTCGATATCGATCATCGCCACACTGAGGTTGGTCCGCTCCCGCACCGACTTGTCCCAGATCTCGGTGAGCTTCATCATCCCCGAACGTCGGTTCAGGAGGCCCGTCAGCCCATCGGTCGAGGCCATCTCCTCGAGTTGAGAGTTGAGCGTGGTGAGTTCTCCGTTGAGACGCTTGATGTCCCGCAGGTGATCCTGCAGTGTCGCGTTCAAGCCCACCAGCCGCCGCCCGGCCTTCAGTCGGGCAAAGAGTTCCATTGCCCCGACGGGCTTGACCATGAAGTCGTCCACTCCGGCGTCAAAGGCCGTTGCGAGGTCCTCTTCGGAACCCTTGGAGGTCAGCATGATGACGTACGGGTACGCGCCCCCGGTTCGGCCGCGGAGCGCCCGTACCAGTTCCAGCCCGCTCATCTGCGGCATGAGCCAATCGACGAACCAGATGTCGATCGGCTCGGCATCGAACACCGCCAGGGCATCATGGCCGTTGTCGGTCATGATCGGGGTGAGCCCCTCGGATGCGAGGATGCGCTGGAGAAAGGTCCGAGAGGTTGGATGGTCGTCAACGACGATCGTCCGGAGCATGGTCATCTCCCACACGGGTTGAGGGTTGCTGGTGGCGGGTGGTCGGAGTCGAGGTGCGCGGGCTGTCCGCGGCGCTGACGGCTTGCCGCGCGTCGCGGTGTCGAACCGCGTACATCATCAGGTCGGCGCTGTTGTGGGCCTGGAGCTTGCGGGCGATGCGGGCACGGTGAGTCTCGATGGTCTTGAGGCTCCGGCAGAGCAGCTCGGCAATCTCGCGTGCGCTGCGGCCATCGCCGATCAACTCAAGGATCTCCAGTTCTCGCGCCGACAGCCGCGGTTCGGCCGCCGGCGCCTCCGACCTGCTGTCTTCGGGCGATGCAGGTGAACCGGAGATCGCCGATGTCCCTCCCAATGCCAGTTCAATGGTCTTGACGACGACCTCAACCGGTTCGTGCTTGCCCACGTACCCCCGTGCTCCCAGCCGAAGGCAGGGACGGGCATAGGTATGTTCCGGTTGGACCGAATACACGATCGGCACGACGCCAGGGTGAGCAGCGCTGAGCCAAGAGAGCAACTCCATCCCCGATGCGCCACGGAAGATCAGGTCCAAGATGATGACGCGGGGCCGCAGAGTCTCGATCACCTTCCGCGCGGCGGTAGGGCAGGTTGTCTGTGCCAACAGGCGCCAGCCCTGCTGAGCAGTGATCACGTGACCCAGGGCGAACGAGATCAGCGGATGGTCCTCCACGATGACAAAGCCGACGTCCTTGCCCGAGTGACTGACCGGCGCGGTGGGGGGGGCCTTGAGCCTCGCGCCGTCGAAACCGGGTTGGAACCCTCCATGGCGGATCATGCAGTGTCTACTTCGGCCCATTGGGGGGAGTGAGCTTTGCGCTGCACCGCTCGTACCCGTCAAATCAACGGAGTCGTGGAATATTTCCACGCATTTGGTGAGAGATCCGGAGCGTGTGACCCTCAGCGGTCATCCGGAGTGACGGAACGCCACATCTCCGCGGCATCTCCATATGAAAGACGCAGCGTTGTCAGCCATTTGACGCAGTGTTCGCCCTTCGTTTGTCGGGGTTCGGCGGAATGGGGCCTCGAATCGGTGTCCCACTGTTGTGCAAACGGATCAGGATTGTACCTTGACCTTGCAAGCCATCCGCTCAACCGCGGACCGAGGCTGCCGGGACTTGGAGTGTTTCCGATCCCGAAAGAGACAAGTCTCATTTGGAGGAGAGAATCATGCGGTACTGCACTTATCGTTCGCTCCGTTCGACCCTGTCCCTCGCCTGCGCCGCTGTCGCGGTCTCGGTGTTCACCGCGCGTCCCTGCTCGGCGGACGTCGTGAACGCGTCGAGCAATGGCTACGGCGTCTCGGCCGACGTGCATCTCGTCTCCACCCTGGTCGGCATCAATGTTCCGGCAGTGCCGGTGGCCGCCGGAGCCGCCCCCGCCCCCTACGACACCAACGGAACCCTCCTCACTCTGAACGTCTCGGCCGCCGGTGTGGCCTCGCTGTCGACGGGCCTGCTCACTTCGCACGCCTTGTCAGATGTGACCGGTGTGGGTGGTGGGATGGCGCGAGGAGAGGCCGTCGTCAACGGGCTGAATCTCCGCGTGCTGCCGGGCATCGTATCGGTGCTGGACACGCTGAACGCCGGGGCAACCACGATCACTTCCAGCGCGCAGCTTACCTCCGACGGCGTGACGATCACCCCCTTGGGCGCGTCGCACCTGGAGAATGCCTCCATCTACGTGTTCGGCGTTGGCAACCTCGCCATCAACGCCAACGCGGCCCCCAACACGGTACTTCTTGACCTGCTGGGCATCCGCATCATCCTCAACGAGCAGATCCTCACCACCTTCGGCAACACCACGACTTTCCAGGTCAACGCAATCCACATCACCATCGACAGCCCGCTGCAGTTGGTTAGCGCCGATGTGGTGGTGGCGCACAGCGAGGCGTCCATGACCGTTCCAACTCCCGGTGTGGCTGCCTCGCTTGCAGGCCTGGGCGCCCTCGGGGCAATGCGTCGCCGCCGTCGGTAACCCGCACCTCGACTCTGGCACTCGGCGGGACCCGCACCCACGTCCCGCGAAATTTGGTCCTGGGCTCTTCCTCAAAGGCTGCAACCCCCGACACCGTGAGGCGCGACCTCACGAGTGCCGGGGTTGCGGCTTTGTGTGCGGACGTGCTGGGGCAACGGGTTCTTGGACCGCTGTCTCCACGTTGCTGGTGAGACATTCCAAGCAAGTGTGGATCGCTTGCGGAGGGGACTGCTCATTGCCGCTGCTTGAGGGGGCACTCGGCAAGCCACTCGTAGCCGTCTCAAGTCTCGGGCGGTTGAACTCGATTTGAGTCGGGATGTTTGAAGACCTGCACCGCGGTGATGCCGGGCTGCGCCGCCGCTGTCGGCGCGGCCACCCCGGTGCGTCGGACTTCCACTGCGGCGAGTACTTCATCGAACTCGAGCCGCGGACGCTCTTCTCCAGCGTGGGCGTCGCCGAGTTTCGCTTGAACTCGACGACAACAGACCAGCAGCAGGCCGTGACGGCAGGGGGCATCGCTCACTCGGCCAGCGGCGGTGGGGTGGCCGTGTGGCAAAGCTACAACCAGGATGCCCTGCTCACCTGGGGTGTGTACGGACAACGCTTCGGTTCCGACGGCTCGGCAGTGGGGAGCGAGTTCCTGATCAACACCGCATCGCTGCTGAACGATCAGCAGCGACCGACCGTCGCGATGAACGACGACGGTGACTTTGTAGTCGCCTGGGATGGAAGCGGGCTTCTCGGTCTGTTCCCGGGAATCTATGTTCAGCGCTATGGGGCGGACGGTTCGACAATCGGGGGCGCCATCGGGGTGGCCGGCTCGCTGGTGCTCGATGTCCGCAACGCGTCGATCGGGATGGACAGTTCCGGCGGGTTCGTGATCACGTACGAAGCGAACGACGTGGGGCTGAGCCGCGGGATCTTTGCGCGTCGCTACGACTCGGCCGGCGCGCCGTTGGGCGCCGCGTTCGTGGTCAACGCGACGACGGCCGGGTCTCAGACCGATCCGCAGATCGTCGTTGCTGCCGATGGCTCGTTCATCGTGGCGTGGGAGGGATCGGGAACGGGTGACGGCTCGGGAGCATTCGGTCGCCTCTATGCCGCCGATGGTACCGCGATCACCGGAGAAGTTCGGTTGAATCAGGTCACGGCCGGCAACCAGAGCGGTGTGTCGCTGGCGCTGACACCCAGCGGCTTTATCGCGGCCTGGGCAGGGAGTGGCACTGAAGATGGATCGGGGGTGTACGTCCGGAGATTCGATAGCGCCGGCATCGCGCTGGCAGGCCAAGCGCTGGTCAACGTCACTACCGCAGGCTCGCAGGGGGCCCCGAGCGTGGCGGTTGATCCCGACGGGGACTTCGTGGTTGCCTGGAGCGGCGCGGGGGCATCCGACGGCGCCGGCATCTACTTCCGTGAATTCGCTGCCGACGGCACCGTTCGCAGCGGTGAGACGATCGTCAACACCACCACCGCTGGGACGCAGGGGCGGCCGAGTATCTCCAGCGGGACCGACAACGGGTATGCCATCCACTGGGGAGGCAACGGAACCGGCGACGGGGCGGGCGTTTTCGCGGCGCTGCTGGTCAACAACCCTTCGGTGGTCACGACCTCGGGCGGTTCGGCATCGTTCATCGAGAACGGAGCGGGTACGACGATTGATGGCGGGCTGACCATCGCCGACAGCGACGACACACTGCTCGTTGGCGCGACCGTCCATATCGCGAATTTCGTGTCGGGGCAGGATCTGCTGCTCTTCACCGATCAGGGAGGCATCGCGGGCAACTGGGACTCAGTAACCGGCACATTGACACTGACCGGCTCGGTGACCGTTGCGGTGTATCAAACGGCACTCCGGTCGGTGAGCTACCGCAACACCTCCGACAACCCGGACATCACCACGCGTTCGGTGCAGTTCAACGTGAGCGACGGCGTGGATTGGAGCACGATCGCTGCCCGCAATGTCACGGTGACGACTGTCAATGACGCGCCGAGTCTGACCAACACCGGCGGCTCCGCCTCCTTCACCGAGAACGGATCTCCGGTCGCCGTCGACCCCGGCCTCGTGGTGACCGATGTCGACAACACCACCTTGGCCGGCGCAACCGTGATCGTCACCAACTTCGTCGCAGGCCAGGACCAACTGCTCTTCACCGACCAGGGCGGTATCATGGGAAGTTGGAACTCAGTGAGCGGAGTGTTGACGCTCACTGGCGTGGCCACTGTGGCTGCATACCAAGCGGCGCTCCGGTCTGTCACCTACCGCAACACCTCTGACGATCCCGACACGACCACGCGTTCGGTGCAGTTCACAGTCGGCGACGGAACGGACTGGAGTTCGGCTTTTTCGCGCGGCGTCGCTGTGGCGGCGATCAACGACGCCCCGGGTGTCACCGCATCTGGAGGTACCGCGTCATTCATTGAGAACGGCGTTCCGATCACGGTCGATTCTGGGCTGGTGTTGGCGGATATCGACGACACGACACTTGCGGGCGCGGTGGTCACCATCACCAACTTCGTCGCCGGTGAGGATCAGTTGCTGTTCACGGACCAGGGGGGAATTACCGGGACTTGGGACAGTGTGAATGGGACGCTGACCCTTTCGGGGACGACGTCTGTCGCCGTCTACCAAACTGCCCTTCGCTCAATCACCTACCGCAACCTCTCTGACAATCCTGATATCGCCACACGCACGGTTCAGTTCCAGGTGAGCGACGGAGCGGCGTGGAGCGCGGCATCCTCGCGTGGCGTCACCGTGACCGCAATCAACGATGCGCCGAACGTCGCAACGATCGGCGGCACGGCCGCGTTCATCGAGAATGGATCAGCGACGGTTGTCGATCCCGGGCTGCTGCTGACCGATCCCGACAGCCTTTCGTTCGTTGAGGCGATCGTGACCATCTCGAATTACGTCGCCGGCGAAGACCAGTTGCTCTTCACCGATCAGAGCGGGATCAGCGGCAGTTGGGACGCGCTGGCGGGAACCCTCACTCTGACCGGTACGGCATCGCTGGCGGCGTACCAAGCCGCGCTCCGTTCGGTGTCCTACTCCAACACCTCCGACAATCCAGACACAACGACTCGCACGGTGCAATTCGTGGTCGACGACGGGGTTGACTTGAGCACGGCCGCCACGCGATCGGTGAGTGTCACAGCGGTGAACGACCCGCCGACGGTCGTCACCTCCGGCGGAGCCGCTGGGTTTGTCGAGAACGGGCCACCGGTGATCGTCGATCTCGGGTTGGTGCTGGCCGATCCCGACAACTCGACTTTGGCCGGAGCGGTGGTGACCATCACCAACTACATCGTCGGTCAGGACGAATTGCTGTTCACCAACCAAGGCGGCATCAGTGGCATTTGGGATGCCGGCGCAGGAACGCTCACCCTCTCCGGAACGGCCGTCATCGGTGTCTATCAAACCGCGCTGCGATCAGTCACGTACCGCAACACTTCGGAAGCCCCCGATCCGGCGACCCGTTCGGTACAGTTCTCCGTGACCGATGGCGCGGCCGCAAGCGCTCCGTCGATCCGTTCAGTCACGGTTGGCGGCCTGAATGACGCACCTGTCGTCACGGCTTCGCCCGGCTCGGCTGTATTTGTCGAAGATGGGGCTGCGGTAGTCCTCGACCCCTTGTTCACCATTGTCGATGTCGACAACTCAGTATTGGTTGGTGCGATCATCGACATCACCAACTTCGTTGCCGCTGAAGACCAGCTGCTCTTCACCGACCAGGGCGGTATTACCGGGAGTTGGGACCCGGTGACAGGCAGCCTGACTCTCACCGGAACGGCCTCGGTCGCCGCCTACCAAACAGCGTTGCGTTCGGTGACGTACCGCAACACCTCGGAGAACCCGACGATCGCCGCGCGATCGATCGAAGTCTCCGTGTCCGATGGTGTGGATGTCAGCGCGGCCACGTCGCGATCGATGATCGTGACGACCACCAATGATGCCCCGGTCGTCATCACTTCGATCGGATCGGCGGTGTTCGTCGAGGGCGGTGCACCGGTCGCCGTCGACATCGGACTGTTGATCTCCGATGCCGACGATCCGGTGCTCGATGGAGCCGGGGTGACCATCACGAACTTCGTCAGTGGCCAGGACGAATTGCTCTTCACCGCGCAAGCGGGCATCACCGGGTCCTGGGACGGGGTGACCGGCACTTTGACCCTCGCGGGTGTTGCCACGAGCGGGGAGTATCAAGCCGCGCTCCGATCCGTGACCTTCCGCAACATCTCGAGCAACCCGGATACAACACCACGCTCGGCTCAATTCACGGTTGCTGATAGTGGGGGGGGGACGGGTTCATCGTCGCGATCGGTGACGGTGACTGCGATCAACGACGCGCCGGTCGTCACGACCTCCTCCGGGACGGCCGCGTTCATCGAGAATGGGTCGTCAGTGGCGGTGGATTCCGGCCTGTTGATTGCGGACGTTGACGGCTCGGCGTTGAACGGGGCCGCTGTTTCAATCGGCAACTTCCATGCCGGTGAGGACCAATTGTTTTTTGTTGACCAGGCTGGGATCACCGGAGCTTGGAATAGCCTGTCCGGCGTGCTCACGCTCTCCGGCGCCGCGTCCCTCCTTGCGTATCAGACAGCACTCCGCTCTGTGACCTATCGCAATAGCTCGGATGCCCCTGACCTCGCAACCAGGACCATTGAGTTCTCCGTCGTTGACGGCACCGATTGGAGTTCCACCTCGTCACGTGGTGTTGCGATCTCGGCTACCAACGACGCTCCCACCGTTGTCAGCTCCGTCGGCACGGCATCCTTCATTGAGAATGGAGTGCCAGTCGTTGTCGATCCCGCTATCGCAGTTGCCGACGCCGATGACTCAGCCCTCAGTGGGGCGGTCATCTCGATCATCAACTTCATTGCAGGCCAAGATGAGTTGCTGTTCACGGACCAGGGCGGGATTGTCGGAAATTGGGATACGACGACCGGAATACTGACCCTTTCTGGCGCAGCGAGCATCACCGACTACCAAACCGCTCTTCGCTCGATCACCTACCGCAACACCTCCGATGCCTTCGATACCACGCTGCGGGTCATTCAATTTGTGGTCCAGGACGCGGCGGTCATCAGCACGCCCTCCTCTCGATCGATGGCGATGGTCGCCGTGAACGACGCTCCCACGGTGACGACCTCCGCTGGTTTCGCGGTGTTCACGGAGAACGGTCAAGCTGTGATTGTCGATGCCGGGCTGCTGCTAAGTGATATCGACAGCTCTGTTCTCACAGGCGCCGTCATCACGGTCGACGGCTTTGTTCCCGCAGAGGATGAGTTGCAGTTTGACGACCAAGGGGGGATCACCGGAGTGTGGGACCCGATCACCGGAACCCTCACGGTGACGGGCACCGCAACGCTGGCTTCCTATCAAACAGCCCTGCGCTCGATCGCGTACTTCAATAACTCCGAGTCGTCGGATGCCACGGCACGAGCCATCCAATTCACCGTGACCGACGGAGCCGACACCAGTTCCACTGTCGCACGATCGGTCGTGGTCTCCGCTGTGAACGATGTGCCGTTGATTGTTCCCTCACCCGGCACCGGATCGTTTATCGAGAATGGGGCGCCGAGCACCGTTGATTCTGGACTCGTGCTCGCGGACTTGGACAGTGTCACTCTTGTCGGTGCGACGATCACTATCTCCAATTTCATGTCAGCGGAAGATCGATTAGTGTTCAATGACCAAGCGGGAATCAGCGGCGACTGGAACGGCTCGACGGGCACTTTGACACTCTCCGGATCGGCCTCGATCAGCGCATATGAAGCAGCCTTGCGCTCGGTGGCCTACCGCAATACTTCTGATAACCCCAACACGGCGAGTCGCGTCGTCCAATTTGAGATCGACGACGGGTCGGATTGGTCATCGGCCCTTCGATCGGTATCGATCACCGCTATCAACGATGCCCCCACGGTCTCAGCATCAGCAGGCGCAGCGACATTCATCGAGAACTCCACCCCGATGCTCGTCGATCCGTCTCTCCTGCTCGACGACGCCGACGGCGCCATTCTGAGTGGCGCCCTCATCTCACTGGTGAACTTCGTCCCCGCCGAAGACCAGTTGCTCTTCGCAGACCAGAGCGGCATCGTCGGCACGTGGGACGCGGCAACCGGCGTGCTCACGCTCTCGGGCGCGGTGACGCTCGGCACTTACCAGGCGGCCCTTCGTTCGATCACCTACCGCAACACCTCCGAGGACCCGGACACCGCACTGCGCTCCGTGCAGTGGACAGTCACCGATGGCGCCGACTCCAGCACGCCGGCAACACGAGCCATCAACATCATCGCTGTCCCCGAGACACCGGTCGTCATCACTTCTACACCACCCGCTCAGTTCATCGACACCCAGCCTCCTCCTGTGGTCGTTCCCGCAATTGCTCCCGCAGACATCCCCGCGCCACCCTTTCCCGAGGATCCAGCGCCAGCAGAATCCCGCCCGGACGACTCCAGCCCCACATCTGCACCGGGTGTTCCCAAGTCCGTCGAGAGCCCGACTCCTGCCGAGCCCCCCGCGGAGCCCCCGAATCCGCTCGCCACAACCACGGCGGCATCGCCGCTCGCGATGTCGTTCGACCCCATGCAAAGCCAATCACCGGCAGCATCCGCGTCGACACCGCAGGCGCCATCCGAACACCCCCGTCCGATGGTGAACACTAAAGCCGTGGGGCCCCCTACGGAAACTGATCCATCCCCGCCCACACGCATTCAGACGACATCCGCGTCAGGCACCACCGTGATCTTGGTTCCGTGCGAAGTTCCATCAGGCGCTATTCCCGCGGCGGGCAGCCGGAGACCCTGGTCCACGGAGGCGGTCACGCCACGCGCGGTGACAATTGGGATTGTCGTCAGTGGCAGCATCGCCGGCGTGTACGGGGTTTGGATTATCCTTGGGCTGGTATCGGCACGCTCCGCTTACGCCGCGGTCCACGACATCCATGAGTTCGACGTCGTGGCAATCCTCAAGCAGTGGGAACGTGAGCAAACACGTCGGCGCACGATCGCTGGCCTCCGCAGACTCATTCACTTGTTGCGCCCTCGACCGATACGTGGATGAGTGATTGCAGCGGTTGGCTACACCAAGTTCATCGATCACGATCATCGGTGTCACCGAGATTCAGGCCTGCGGCATGAACATCCTTCCCGTCTTCCGCGCCCGCTCGCTTCGGGCCCCCGCGGGCTCTACCCTTGCCTCCTTACGCACACGGGCGGGGGGTTTCGCGGCGTGTCGCCGCGGGCCCTGGTCCCCGGAGTCTGTCCCATGTCCACGGCCACTGCACCGTCGAACAAAGTCACCGTCACCGACGCCGGCCCCTGCCTCAAGAAAGTCCGCATCGAGGTCCCCAAAGAGACGGTCGCCGAGTCCCTTGGCACCACGATGGCGACCCTCGCCATCGAGGCCGAACTCCCCGGCTTCCGCCGCGGGCGCGTCCCCCAGCGCCTGATCGAGAAGAAGTTCGGCGGTGCGATGC
>JBOHNM010000014.1:0-41673 GCA_050730675.1 Phycisphaerales bacterium
CCCCCCCCCCACTGCTCCGGTTGAGTTGAGCATGAGCCGCCCGGCGACGACCAACAGCGCCGCGATTGGGGCGACAACCGGCACGCAAGCAGGCAAGCCCGCGATCGTGGACCCGACGACCAGCCCAGCGCTCTCCACCTCGCCTGGGACCACGCCCCCCACCGCTCCAAAGGTGATCCCGACAACCGATCCCGCCGTCACGCCGACGACCTATACGGCGCCGCCCGCGCCAGGAACGGCCACCGGCGGCGACGGCACCCGCCAGTTGATCACTGCGGCCCAGCAGGACCAGGCCGCGGGGCGGCTGATCGAGGCGCGGGCGAAGCTGAACAAGGCGCTGTTCGACCCATCCCTGGCGGTGGGCGACCGCGGTTCGGTGCGTCAGCAGATCTCGACCATCAACGACTCGCTGGTTTTCTCCCCTGCTGTCGCGCCCGGCGACACGATCGCCGAGGCATACACCATCAAGCGCGGCGACAACCCGACCAACATCGTGCGCAACCAGTCGCTGCCGATCGACCAACGGATGCTGGTGCGTGTGAACAACCTGCACGACCCCAAGGGTCTGCGGATCGGCCAGCGGATCAAGATTTTCCGCACACCGTTCCACGCGGTTGTGCACAAGGCCGATCACCGGCTTGACCTTTACGTCGGCTCGCCGGCGCCGATCGGCGGCTCGCCCGGGCGTCAGGTCGGACCCGACGGCCAGGAGGCCGACTGGGTCTTCATCCGCTCGTTCCGCGTGGGCTTGGGCGAGGCCAACGGCACGCCCGAGGGGCAGTACATCGTGAAGAACGGGAGCAAGCTCGAGAACCCGATCTGGAAGAACCCTCGCACCGGCGAGGTCTTCGCCGGCGGCGCCCCGACCAACCCGATCGGCAAGCACTGGCTCGGGCTCGAAGGTGTGGATGACAACACCCGCAAGTTCACCGGCTACGGCATCCACGGCACGATCGACCCGGCGAGCATCGGCCAGAACCTCTCGATGGGGTGCGTGCGCATGATGCCGGAGGATGTGGCCCTGGTCTACGAGGTGCTCGTCGATAAGGTGAGCACGGTGAAGATTCTGCCGTAGGCGGAAGGCGACCAGGCGACCAGTGGAATAGAACCAGCGACGGGCGGCGTGGACAACGCCGCCCGTTTTCATTTGGCGAATCGCTCGCGGGATGCGGGTCAACCGATCAGTTCATCATCCGGCAACGGGGGCGTCGGCACCGTCGACATCGCCGCCTGCAGGATCGCGTGTGCGACCTCCCGCCCGTTGCGCACCGCACCCAGTCCGATCGTCCGCCAGAATCGCGCGTGGTCGGACGTCTGGATGTAGACGATCGATCGATGCAGGTTCACCAGCACGTTTGCTCCGCGCAGGTCGATCGTCTCAACCGTCGGCTTGCGGTTCCAGAGGCGGTAGCGCAGGATGTCGATCCGTCCGGGCACGATCCGCAGGTATGTCGGCCACAGAAAGACCGCTGCGCACGAGCCGATCACGATCGCCGTGACAACGTTAAAATAGCCGAAGCGCGGCAGCGGCAGGTTGCCGAACTCCCGCAGGACGAACATCAAGGCGCAGACGGCGACAGTGATGAGGATCAGGACAGTCTTGGCCCCGGTGCTCATCTTGACGGCCAGGCTGGCGAACGCGACGACGGGCTCGAACGCGATGTCCCGCGGCTCGCCCAACGCCTGAAACTTCACGATTTCATCGGCGGCGCCGATGCACCGCAGTCGCGCGGCGGGATCGGCGACGGCCGGGAACCTGGGCGTCGTCGCCACCTTTCGGACGACCCTTCGAACAAGCCGGTAGAGCACCCAGATCAATCCGAGCCCAAGCCCCACCGGGATAAGGAACATTGGATCCGGCAGGTGCAGTCCGGACCGAAGGAGGAGCCCGTAGACGAAGTAGATTCCCACCAGGACCGCGATCCCCGCGTAGGCGACAACCTGACCTCCACCCGAGCCCTCCTTGATCGGTTGCTCCTTATTGACACCGAGGGCGACGGGCCCCCAGTAGGCGTTGGGCGCGGACGCGGGTGGAGTGTGCGCAACGCTCGCGATGGAAGGAACGACAACCGTCGCTGGTGACAATGCGGAACCGCCCACAGGCTCCGCTAGCGGGGCAGGATCGGGCAGGTCGGCAGGCGGGGTGGACGTCACGATGGAGAGCGTAGCAAACTGCTGGATTTTCAGAGCTTTTTTGTTCCCGAAACGAGCGGTGGATAGGCGCAAAATGCGGCCGTTTCGCCTATCATTCCAGACCCACCAATCGGCATAGGTTTTGGCAGTCGTTCGGTGGGCCATTTGGGGTGGTTTTTCACGCCGCAGCGGCCCCGATCCGGGCCGAGATTTGGGAGCCCGATCTTGCCGAATACGCCCCCGCCCACCGCGTCGAGCACGCCGCCAGTCGAAGTCCCGCCGTCCAGCTACGGCGCTGACCAGATCCAAGTGCTCGAAGGGCTGGAGGCCGTCCGCAAGCGTCCGGGCATGTACATCGGCGGCACGGGCATCGGCCCGCTCCACCACCTGATCTACGAGGTCGTCGACAACTCTATCGACGAGGCGATGGCCGGCTTCGCCACCAGTGTGTGGGTGACCATCGGCGCCGACGGCTCGTGCACCGTGCTCGACAACGGACGCGGCATCCCCGTCGAGTCCAAGAAGCACGAAAACCCTGCGTACGACGGCAAACCCGCCATCGAGATCGCGATGACCGTCCTCCACGCCGGCGGCAAGTTCGGCCAGGAGGGCTCGGCGTACAAGGTTTCCGGCGGCCTGCACGGCGTCGGCGTCTCGTGCGTCAACGCGCTGAGCGAGTGGCTCGAGGCAGAAGTCTTCCGCGCGGGCAAGATCCACCAGATCGGCTTCGAGCGCGGCAAGACCACCATGCCGCTCCACGTCATCGGCACCATCCCCGCCGATGCGCCGATCCAGTCAGGCACGAAGGTCAGCTTCATGCCCGACCCGCAGATCTTCGAGGACACGACGTTCGACTACCCGACGATGCAGAATCGGCTGCGCGAGCTGTCATACCTCAACCCGGGCGTGGCGATTCACCTCACCGACGAGCGTGTCGGGGCCGACGGCAAACCCCGCCACGAGGTCTTCAAGGCCAAGGACGGGCTCACCGAGTACGTCGAGTTCCTGATGACGGGCAAGCAGCCCGTCTCCGATCGCGTACATGTCCGCAAGCAGGAGGCCGACTTCTTCTGCGAAGTGGCGATGCAGTACCACGACGGGTACAACGAGACCCTCCTTGCCTTCACCAACAACATCTTCAACAAGGACGGCGGCACTCACGCCCAAGGCTTCAAGGTCGCCCTTACGCGGGCCATGAACGGCTACGCGAAAAAATCCGGCATCCTCAAAGAAAACGACCCGGTCCCCTCGGGCGAGGACCTGCGCGAGGGTCTCGTCGCCGTCGTCAGCGTCAAGCTTCCCAACCCAACGTTCAACAATCAGCCAAAGGAACGCCTGCTCAACCCGGAGATCGAGAAGTTCGTCGCCGATGTGGTCGGCGAGCAGCTCCAGGCTTGGCTTGCGGAACATCCGGCCGAGGCCAAGCGCCTGTGCCTCAAGGGCATCGTGGCGGCCCAGGCCCGCGAGGCTGCCCGAAAGGCCCGCGAACTGACCCGCCGCAAGAGCGCCCTCGACAGCGGCTCAATGCCGCACAAACTCCGCGACTGCAAGACCAAGGACGTGGATCGCTCGGAGATGTTCATCGTCGAGGGTGATTCGGCCGGCGGTTCCGCTACGCAGGGTCGCAACGTCGATACGCAGGCGATCCTCCCGCTGCGCGGCAAGTTGCTGAACGTCGAGAAGGCCCGCATCGACAAGGTGCTTTCGTTCGAGGAAATCCGCACGCTCATCTCCGCCCTGCGCTGCGGCATCGGCGAGGAATTCGATATCGCCAAGCTCCGCTACGGGCGCGTGGTCATCATGACCGACGCCGACGTGGACGGTTCGCACATCCGCACGCTGCTGCTCACCTTCTTCTTCCGCCAGATGCCCGAGCTGATCCGCCGCGGCAAGATCTTCTGCGCCCAGCCCCCGCTCTACATGCTCGAGTGGGGCGGCGGCAAGAACAAGCGTGCCCAGTACGTCGTCAACCAGGCCCAGATGGACGCCGTCCTCACCGAGCAGGGGCTCTCTCGCTCTTCGCTCATCGTGCGGGACATCACCAAGCTCGACCCGATGACCGGCCAGGCCGCGGTTTCGCGCCGCATCGGCGGCGACGACCTGCGCCGCGTCGTCCGGACGCTCACGCGACTGGAAGAGCTCGTCGAGATCGCCGAGCGCCGTGGCGTCAAGTTCGCCGATCTGCTCGAGGCACGCGACAACGACCCGACCGGCAACCACCGCCTCCCCTCCCACCGCCTGACATGGACCGGCGGCGAGGCCTGGGCGTGGAGCGAGGAACAGGCCCGCAAGATCGCCGCCAGCCAGAAGCTGACGCTCGCGGACATGCCCATCGAACCGGACGCGACGCCCGACACGACCGCGGCCGAGGGCGCCTCGCCCGCCGCGCCGATCGCCGCACCTGCTGCCCCCGCCACACCCGCGAGCAACGGCACGCATGCGGTGGTCGCGCCAGTACGCGGACCGACGTGTGTGCTCCGCGAGCTGCACGAGAACCGCGAGCTCGAGCGACTGTTCGAGCAGCTCGGCCGCCTCGGGCTCGACATCAACGACTACACGCTTACGCAGGAACAGGCCTCCAGCGGCGACACGCTCCCCAGCAAATTCGCGTGGGAGATGGAGCCGACCAAGACCGCCAAGGACCAGGCCCTCGAAGAGAAATCACAGGAAATCGCCGAGGAAGAACCCGTCGAAACCCGCGCGGGCGAAGCGACGCCTCCGGCGAAGAAGGCCGAGGGCAAGTTCGAGAACGCCACCAACCTCGGTGAGATCCTTTACGCCCTGCACGAGGTCGGCCGACGCGGCCTCGACATCAAGCGCTTCAAGGGTCTGGGTGAAATGGACGCCGAGCAGCTCTGGGAGACCACGATGGACCCGAGCAAGCGGACGCTTCTGCGGGTGAACTGGGACATCGCCGGCCAGGCCGACCAGCTCTTCAGCATCCTGATGGGTGAGGAAGTGGAACCACGGCGCAAGTTCATCGAGGAGCATGCGCTTGAGGTGAAGAACCTGGACGTGTGAGTGCCCACGTTGGCGCCCTGATCGGTTCGAGCGATGCCTCAAACGAAGCCCAACGCCGTCGTCCTCCTCTCCGGCGGCCTCGATTCCGCCACGGTTCTCGCCGTCGCCCGACGCGATGGCTTTGCTTGCTGCGCCATCAGCTTCGACTACGGCCAGCGCCACCGGAGCGAGTTGGAGGCGGCGCAGCGCGTGGCCAAAGCGCAGGGCGTGGTCCGCCACGATGTCGTCCGCGTAGACCTGACCACCATCGGCGGCTCGGCTCTGACCGACGCGAAGATCGCCGTGCCCAAAGACCGCAGCGACCACGCGATGACGCACGGGGTGCCGATCACGTACGTGCCGGCGCGGAACCTGGTCTTCCTCTCGCTCGCCGCGGCCCTGGCGGAGGTGGTGGGCGCACAGGACGTCTACTGCGGCGTCAACGCCGTGGACTATTCGGGGTATCCCGATTGCCGCGAGCCGTTCATCCGCGCGTTCGAGGAGGCGGCGACGCTGGGAACCAAGACCGGCGCCGAGGATGGCAAACGCCTGCGCGTCCACGCGCCGCTGGTGAAGCTGAGCAAGGCGGAGATCATCCGGCTGGGCGCGGAGCTGGGCGTGGACTATTCGCTCACGCACTCGTGCTACGACCCCGACGCACAGGGGCGAGCCTGCGGCCACTGCGATTCGTGCGTGATCCGGCGCCGGGGGTTTGAAGAGGCGGGGGTCAAAGACCCGACTGTGTACGCCGTTCCGCCGGGGGTCGCGCGATGAGCACGATGCTCCCCATCAGCGAGACGTTCACCAGCATCCAGGGCGAAGGAAAGCTCACGGGCGTGCCGTCGTGGTTCGTGCGGCTGAGCGGGTGCAACCTGCGCTGCGCCTGGTGCGATACGCCCTACGCGAGCTGGAAACCCGACGGCGGCCAGCGGTCGATCGCGGAGCTGGTGGATGAGGCCCGCGCCAGCGGCGTGCACCACACGGTCGTCACCGGCGGCGAGCCAATGATCTTCCCCGCGTGCGCCGAGCTGACTGCGTCTCTGCGCGACGCCGGCCTGCACGTGACGATCGAAACGGCGGGAACCGTGTCCCCCGAGCCGATGCCGCACGCGGACCTCATGTCGATCAGCCCCAAACTCGCGAGCAGCACGCCGACCGAGGAACAGGCCCGCGCAGGCGCCATCGAACTCGCCTGGGCCGGTGCGAGCGGCCGCCACGAGCAGCGCCGGATCAATCTCCCCTCGCTACAGATTCTGATCGACCGTCATTCAGGTCGGCAGCTCAAGTTCGTGGTATCCGGACCGGCGAATCTCGCGGAGATCGAATCGCTCCTCGCCACGCTGCGAGGCTGGAGCAACGACGACATCCTCCTCATGCCCGAGGGCGTCGCGCCGCCCACCGCCGCGACCAAGGCCTGGCTCACCGGCGAGTGCATCCGGCGCAATTGGCGCTACTGCGGACGCCTGCACATCGAGCTCTTCGGTAACAAACGCGGGACGTGATCGCAGCGAGCACCCGCCCCCTTTGTCCCTCCCCCTCAGCCCCCAACCAGCACCTTCGCCGCCCCCAACCACGCGGCAAGCGTGATGATCGCAATGCTGAAGAGGTTGAGTGCGATCCCCGCACGGGCCATCTGCTTCACCGTCACACGGCCGGAGCCGAAGACGATGGCGTTCGGCGGCGTGCCGGCCGGGAGCATGAAAGCCATGCTCGCACCGAAGGTCGCCGGCCACAACAGCGTTGCCGCGGGGATGCCCAGCCCCCCTGCCGTGGCCCGCAGCACCGGAAGCAGCATCGCTGTCAGCGCCGTGTTGCTGGCGATCTCGCTCAGGAAGACCGACGCCGCGGCGACGGCGAGCACAACGACAATCGGATGCACACCCTGCAGCCGCCCGACCAATTCACCGACCTGCTTGTCGATCCCGGTCACGACAAAGGCCTCGGCGAGGGCAAGCCCGCCGCCGAACAGCAGGAGCACGCCCCAAGGGATCCGCGAAGCGAGCGACCAGTCGAGGGCGAACGTGCCGCTGCGTCGATCGACGGGGATGCAGAACAGCGCGACCCCGCCGATGATGGCAATGCCCGGGTCGCTGAGCCAGTACTCGCGCTTGGTTCCTTTCACCGTGACCCACCCGAGCCAATCACACACCGGCTCGCGCAGCAGCCAACCGGTGACCATGAACACGAATACCGCGATGGTGGCGATCTCGCCGCGGGACAGCGGCCCCAACTCGTGCCGCGACCGCACGATCCCCTGCGCATCGATCGGCACATCCAGCCGGTTGAGCGGGTGCAGCACGTGCGTGAGCAGCCACCACGCGAACACGAGCGTGACCAGCCCGACGGGGATCCCCACGAGCATCCAGCGGATGAACGTGATATCCACATGATCGAACTGGGCCAGGTTCTCCCGCAGGATCAGGTTCGGCGCGGTGCCCACCGGTGTCATCAGGCCGCCGAGCGTCGAGGCATAGGCGATCCCGAGCATGATCGCGGTGCCGAAGCGCTTGGCTGCTTTCGATTGCTCACCCGCACCCTGGTCCACCGAGTGGCACAGCGACGCCGCGATCGGGAGCATCAGCGCCGTGGTCGCGGCGTTGCTCATCCACATGCTCAGGAACGCCGTGACAAGCATCACTGCGCCGACCAGTCGCGCCGGCTTGGTCCCCGCGTGCGCCAGGATCGCCAGGGCGATCCGCTTGTGCAGGTGCCAGCGCTCCAGCGCCAGCTGCAGCATGAACCCGCCCAGGAACAGGAACACGATCTCGTTGCCGTACGGCGCGGCGGCGGCATGGATCGGCATCACGTTCAACACCGGCAGCAGCGCCATCGGCAGCAGTGACGTGACCGGGATCGGGATCGCCTCGGTGATCCAGAGCAGGGCCATCGTGACCGTCAGCCCCGCCACGGCGCGGGCCGGCTGGGCAAGCCCCGTCATCGCCATCAGGAAGTATGCCGCGACGCCCAGAACCGCCGCGATCGCCAGCAACAGCGGCTTGTGGCGGGCGTTGGTGGAGTCGGCGGTGTCTTCGTTCATCGTGTGGACCGGGGGCGGGGCGCTGGAGTACGGTCACCGGCAACGTAACGCCGCGACGGCGCGGTTGCAAACCCCGGGAGCGCACTGTGCTGGTCTACCTCATCCGACACGCCAAGGCCCACAAAGAATCCGCCAGCGGTCAGGACTTCGACCGCGAGCTCACCCCGCGCGGCGTTGAGCAGGCGGCTTGGCTGGGCCAGGCCTTGGCCAAGCACCAGCACAGGCCGAGCATCGTCCTCAGTAGCCCCGTGGTGCGGGCGCTGCAGACGGCGCACGCCATCGAGGCCGCCGTCCGCTGCCGTCTCAAGGTCGTCGAAAAGCTCTCGACCGAGCACGACGCCGTGCAGTACGCGCTGGCGATGGAGGATTTCGCCCTGCTGCCGTGCATCGCGCTGGTCGCCCACAACCCGACGCTGGAGCAGCTCGCCGCGGGCCTGCTGCGCGGCGGCAACGACGAGGCTCCCGACTTCCGCACCGGTCAAGCAACGCTGATCGAACTGGATGTGAACGACGGCTCGCCGGCACGCCTGATTGAAACGCTGCGGATCGATCACGAGGATTGAACACGCATCACCGAGCACTCACGGTTCGGGGGGGGCCATTTCCTCGCGCGGCTCATCATCCAGCGGCTGGGCCACTTTGGTCGCCGCCGGCGCGAACGTGCCAGGCTCTGTCGCAGCGGGGGTGCTGCTGGGCAGCGGCGTGCCAACCACCACCGGTGACTGCGTAGACACCACGTTGCCGCCGGCCCGCTCGATCGTGATCGCGAACGCGCGCGGGTAGGCGACGGGGAGCTTGGCGGAGAACTGGATCAGGCCCTTGCTGGTCCCGGGTTCGACGTGGAAAGTTCCGGCATCGACCGGGAAACGCTCGTCGCGCAGTGCATCGACGACCCAGAGCTGGTACGCATCGCCGGGCGTGTCGATCGCCGGCAGGTTTGCCAGCAACAGGACACCCTCGTTGCTGTCGCCGCTCCATACGACCTGGCCGACGGGCGCGGGAGGACCGGACGAACCGTCGGCCTCGGTCAGCGGCGCCACAATCGTATTGGAACTCTCGCTGGCAAGAATGCGGTCGAGTGTTGCCTGCGCGAGTTCGGCGGGCGTGCGCGGCGGAGGTGGCGAGTGAGCGCCGACCGCCGCGATCGGATCGCGCGACGGCACACCCGTGGGTGTCCGGCCGAAGTAGATCGTGGTCGCCAGCGCCAGCGACGCCGCGGCGGCGATCCACCCGCTGTACGCCATGAGCTTGTACGTCACCAGCTCCAGACGCGTCGGCTGCGGACGTATCCGCATCGGTTCGGACCCGACGAGCTTGAGTTCGCGCCGCTCGGCGTCGCTCACGCCGCCGTCACTGGCGGACAGGCTGCGCGCCGCGCCGGCGACCTTCTCGCGCAAGACCGCGGGCATGCGTTCATGCGGCGTCGCGGCCAACGCAAATGCCGCGGCGGCGAGGTCAAACGACTCGTCGTCCGCATCCAGCCCCAACTCGGCGCAGAGCAACTCCAGTTCGGCGTGCTCGCCGGCATCAAGGCCCACGGTCGCCCGGTCCAGCAGCAACTCCTCGGCGCGCTGACGCCGCGGATCGGAATCGCTCAGATTGGACGGGACATGGGCCATAGGAAAAGGTGGAACGGGGTCACTTGAGATTCAGTCGGCTCGCTCCGATCGGGTATTCGCCGGGTTGGGCTGCATGGCTTCACGAAGGGCGATCAATCCGCGCCTTACGTGCGTCTTAACCGTTCCCAACGGCAACTTCAGCGTCCGGGCAATCTGGTCGTGGCTGTAGCCCTGGCAGATCGACAGCCGCAGGACCTGCTGCTGTTCGGGCCGAAGGGCGCCCAGCAGTTCGGAGGCCCGACGGGCCTGCTCCGATAACTCGACCCCTTCCTGCTGCGGCAGGGCCCGGCTGTCCCCCATGGCAGAGACGTCCGCGGCCACTTCGCCCTTTTGGCGGCGCGCGGTGCGGCGGCGGCGGTCGATCAGCCGGCGGCGGGCCACCATCGCCACAAACGTGTCCTCCCCGGCGATGGCGGGGTCGTAGCGCCCAGCGGACTTCCACACCGCCACGAACACGTCCTGGACAGCGTCGTCGACTTCGCCGGGATCGAAAGAAAAGCGGCGGGCCAGTGCGAACACCAGCCCGCCGTATTTGTCGAGCAAAGCCGTCATCGCGGCCTGATCACCCCGGGCGACTTGATGGAGGAGGCTCTCGGTCACGTGCATCCGCTTGCGAAGCGGGGATGTTACGCGGGCCGGGGCCGCACCTCAGTGCCGGCGGATCAGCAGTCGCGAGCGGTGAACGAATCAGTTGCTCTTCTTGGGAGCTTCGGGAGCGGGAGCAGCCGGGGCGTCCTTCTTGGGGGCGTCCTTCGGCGTCTGGCGGGTGGTTTCCTTCTTGGCCTCGACGGGAGTCATGACGCCGTCGATCTTGTGGATGATGCCGTTGGACGCCTTGATCTCCTTGCCGATGACGGTGGCCATGGTCTTGGCATCGGTGCCGACCATGAGCTTGCCGTCCTTGCTGGCGATCATGAAGCGCGTGCCCTGCAGGGTCTGGCTCGACTCCTTCATCTTGGCGACCTGCTCGCCGCTCACGGCGCCCTCGATCACATGGAACTTGAGGATGTTGGCCAGAGCCTCCTTGTCCTTCAGCAGCGCCTCGAGTTTCTCCTTTCCGAGCTTGTCGAACGCGGCGTTAGTCGGGGCGAAGAGCGTGAACGGGCCCTTGGCCTTGAGCGCCTCGACGAGGCCCGCAGCCTTCACAGCCTGGACCAGCGTCGTGAGTTCCTTGTCGGCCATGGCGGTGTCGACGATGTCGAGCTTGGCCTCGGCGGCCTGCTTGATCTCTTTCTTCACGGTCTCGGCGGGCTTGATCGTGTCAGCGGGCTTCACGGCCGGGGGCTGAGCGGCCGGGGCGGTCTGCGCGAGGGCGAACGAGGCGGAGAGGGCGAGGCCAGCGAAAGCAACGAGAGCATTCTTCACAAGAGACTCCTTGGTGTTCGGCCGCGGCTCGATTGGGGCCGCGGGTCGCAAGCGATCACTGCACGCGCAGCCACCGCCCGGACGCGCCGAACTTCGCCTGTGGGCGGCTTGTGGATTCACGCTGAGTCGCATACTCCGCAACCAAATCCGAACACCTACCTATCATTTCGTATGCCCCATGAATCTCCAGCACGATCATCCCGCTCAAAGGGGTGGCGACGGTGGGTGCTCCGGATCGCGATGCTGCTCTCCGGCGGCTACTTGCTCTGGTGCATTGGCCTGTATTTCTTCCAAGAGAAACTCATCTTCCCCGCGCACGTGGCCGGCCCCGGCGGGCACGTTCCGACGGGATAGGAAAGGATCGCGATCGGTGGTGAAGGAAACGGCCCGCCTGCCATCGGATTGATCTGCCTCCCCGTCGGCGCCAGCGCGGAGCACCCTGCTCCGATCGCGGCTGTGTTCCACGGCAACGCCGAACTCGCGGAGGACTTCGCTCGGTCGGTTGAGGTACAGCACCTTTGCGACCTTGGGTTCGCGGTGCTCGTGCCCGAGTTCCGCGGCTACGGCCCGGCCAAGGGGTCGCCCTCGCAGCGCGGCATCACCAGCGACTCGATCCGGCTCATCGAGGCATTCGGCACGATGAAGGGGGTTGATACTCGCCGCCCGGTGTATCTCGGGCGATCGCTCGGCGGCGGCGTTGCATGCGCGGTCGCGGCGGAGCGTCCCCCGGCGGCGCTGATCCTGCAGAGCACGTTCAGTTCCGTCGCGAGCTTTGCCGCTCGCCACGGCGCCCCGGCGTTCCTGGTGCGTCACCCATTTCGCAACGACAAGGTCGTCGCGACGCTCGACTCACCTTTGCTCATCTTTCATGGAAGGGACGATGAGATCGTGCCGGTTGAGCAAGCGAGGGCGCTGGCGAAGGCCGCTCGCCACGCAGAACTCGAAGAAGTCCTGTGCGGCCACCTCAACTTCCCCCCCGACGTCGGCGCGTACCAACGCCGCGTGCACAAGTTCCTGGAAGACCAGAAACTGCTGCCGGCAAGGGACTGAGTTACGGCTGGGCCGCGCCCGCGACGGGGCGGCTGGCGGGGAGCTGGTGCGGAGGGCGCAACTTGGCGAAGCGCTCGCCGTCGAAGATCGACTTGATGCTCGTGCCGTTGACCTTGTTGTACACGTCGGTCGCGGCCGAGTCGCTGAGCATCACCGGCACGCGGGCGCGGACGAGGCCCTTGTGCGGGTTGTACCAGAACCCGGCGACCTTCGGGTCAACCGCCTGGCGGATTGTCGGCTGCATCAACTCGGCCTCCTCGTCGGAGGCGATCTCGAGCCACGGGTGGTTGGCGGGGAGCATGACGTTCACGGGCGCGCCCTGCTCGAACCACTCGGCGGAGACAGTGATCGGGAAGCCTCGCTCGTTCAATTCGACACCGGACTGGGTAGCCCGGAACTTGATCATCTGCTCGATGACGCGGACGGCCCGCGCGGTCTGAACGGCGGCCTGCTGCTCGGCCGCGCGCTGGTTGTCGTAGGTCACGAACCAGACAATGCCGGCGCCGATGCAGGTGGCGGCGAGCAGGTTGACGAGCCAGCGCAGCATGTTGGACCTTCCCTTCGATCCCAATCATCGGATACGAATCCGGGCGCGGCGAACGGGCAAGGCGGGCAACCCGGGGCGGCGTGCAAAGGTCTGACGCCTGTGCCGCCGGGGCGAGTTATCGGCACTCCAACGCCGCCGGACAGTTTGATGGCGGGCGCGGATACACTCGCCGCCGCCCTCATTTGCCCCCTTGCGGGGCGTACGCCTTCGACGACCGCACCATGAACCGGATCACCACGACCGTGCTCGATTGCGGCATGCCCCTGCTGGTGGAGCAGATGGAGGGGGTGCGTTCGGCGAGTGTCTGCTGGCTGCTCCCCGCCGGCGCGGGGACCGATCCCGAAGATCGCCAGGGCCTGAGCACTATGTGGGCCGAACTTCTGCACCGCGGCGCGGGCACGCTCGATTCGCGAGCCCAGGCCGACGCCCTCGACAGACTCGGGCTGGTGCGCGACACCGAGGTGCGGGCCCAGTATCTGCGGATCACCGCGACAATGATCGGCGACCGCATGGAGGCCGCACTCCCCCTGCTGGCCGAAATGGTGCTGCGCCCCCGCTTCGAGCCAGACGCGATCGAGCCCACGCGCGAGCTGGCCATCGCTTCGCTCATCGGGCTCAAGGACAACCCCAGCGAGCGGGCCCACATCCTGCTCTCTGAGCTGCACAACGAACTGCCGATCAACCGCTCGGGCCTAGGCACGGAAGCGGGTCTGGCGGCCATCACCCGCGAGGACCTGGTGCGCGGCTGGGAACGCCAGGCCCGGCCGGGACGCTCGATCCTCGCCGTGGCGGGTGAAGTCGATCCCGTCTTGATCGCCCGCCAGCTGAACGAACTGCTCAAAGCGTGGAGCGGCAAGCCGCCGGAGCTGACGCTGCGCCCATCACCTACGCGCGGCTCATTCCGCCACGTGGACGACCCGAGCAACCAGGTGCAGGTCTACCTCTCGCACCAGGCGCCCCCGGAGCCCGGCCCCGACGCGCGGCTGGAGGCCCTTCTCACCTCGGTCCTTTCCGGCGGCAGCTCATCACGCCTGTTCACCGAGGTGCGTGAGAAGCGGTCGCTCTGCTACGCCGTGAGCGCAAGCTACGCCGCGGACAAGCTCTTCGGGCGCTGCGTCGCGTACGTCGGCACCACGCCCGAGCGGGCCCAGGAATCACTCGACGTTCTGGTGTCGGAATTGAATCGCCTCACCGCCGCCGGGGGCGACAAGGTCGTTCAGGACGAGTTCGACCGCGCCATGGTCGGCTACCGAACGCGGCTGGTCTTCAGCGGCGAATCCACCGCGGCCCGCGCCGCCACGCTCGCCAACGACCAGCACCGCATCGGGCGCGGCCGCTCGCTCGCCGAGTTGCGGGCAGAGGTTGAGCGCATCACGCTGACGGATCTGAACACATATGCGGGACGGCGCGAACTGGGACCTTGCACGATCGTGACTCTTGGTCCCACGGAAGTGCGTCGACCGTAATCGCGGCGCGCTCAACAAAATCTCATCGCTTCGCGGGCGCAATCGCCGCGGGCGACGAGTGCGTGGAGCTGTGCGTCGTCAGGTCGATCCGCGCGGTCTTGCCCTCGCGCTCGGCGATCACTTCGGCTGGGCCGGCGGTCGCCTCGAGCGGCGCCGTCCACTCGAACTCCACGACCTCGGCCTTGATCCGCTTGCCGCCGACCACGAGCGTGACGGTCGAGCCGGGAGTGACCTCGCCGCGGATCACCTTCCCCTCGCGCGCTGTGTACGCGAGGAACACCTCGCCCCGACCGATGCTGCGGATGTACGCGAAGACCGCGTCGAGCGGCGCCGCTTCCAGCGGCGCGTTGGCTGCCCCCGCGCACATCGTCCGCACGCGGTCGAACAACTCCAGCTCGCCGTATCGGTGCGAGAACCCCGCCGACCAGACCATGCCGTACGGACCGTGGCAGTGCTCGCACTTTTCCTGGTAGTACCCGATCGGGTCAAAGCCGACGGGCGCAACGATCGGCGTCGGCGGTGCCACGGCCGCATGGTCGGCGCTGGCCCGGCCGGAGCGTGTCGCGAAGTAGGCCACGGTGAACGCGCCGAGGGCGACCAGCGTCAGGCAATTGAACCAGCGCGGCGTGTTGGCGGGCGAATCGGTCATGAAGTGCGACACACAAGGCGGGGGAATCCGGACCTATTGTTGCCCCTCTGGAGCGAATGGAGTCGGGAGCCGCCATGGTCCGTGCGAATCGCGGGTTCACACTCATCGAACTGCTGGTGGTGATCGCGATCATCGCGCTGTTGGTCGGCATTCTCCTGCCGGTTCTCAGCCACGCACGTGAATCCGCACGAACGGCGACGTGCCTCTCCAATCTGCGTCAGTGCGGCATCATGCTGCGGGCCTACGCCGACGAAAACAAGGGGTGGGGCCCGGCGATCGGCCAGCCGTACGCGTCGCTGCCGAACTGGAGCTTGGTGGTGCAAGCCAGTTCCGGACGTGCCGGCACAACCAGCGCCGAACTGTTCAACACTGCCTCAGCGCTCGTCTGCCCGAGTTGCCGCGCGTTCTACGCCCGCGACATGACGCGCTGCTACGCGATGAACTCCACGGGGCACTCCGGCGCGCCGGGAGACCCGGACACCTACGACTCGGCCACCGCGCCGGCGTACATCCGCTTCGATGTGATCCAGGCGCCGTCAAAGATGTCGCTGCTGGTGGACTCATTGGAGACACCTGTCGCGGCCAACCTCCCGCCATCGACCCGCACCTGGAGCGTGCTGGACTTCCGGGACTCGCAGCAGGTCACCGACCGGCTGGGACGTTTCCACGCCAAGGCCTTCAACGCCGCACGGTTCGACGGATCGGCCGAGACATACAAGGACGTTCCGGTGATCTGGGCGACGCCGCTGCCATGAATCACGCCGACGCCGCCGCCTACGGTTGAGCATCGGTGAGGTGGCTGAGCGGTTGAAAGCACCGGACTTGAAATCCGGCAAAGCCTTCGGGTTTTCGGGAGTTCGAATCTCCCCCTCACCGCTTTCCCTTTTTTTCAACCGGTCAGAATCGGTCGCGGCCTGCTGCGAGAATTAGACGGTGCCAGCCTTGACATGCAACAGAGTTGCATTAGTATATGCAACTGTGTTGCATGTGTGCAGCCAACGTGGCCCGTCGTTCCGCGGACGCGCGGGCTTCACGCTCGTCGAGCTGCTGGTCGTCGTCGCGATTATCGCTCTGCTGATCGCTCTGCTTCTGCCCGCACTCTCGGGAGCCCGCCGCGCCGGCCAGACGGCCAGGTGCCTCGCCAATTTTCACACACTCGGCACCGCCCAGCAGCTCTATGCCAACGCCTACAAGGACGCACTGGTGGATGCGGCTCTGGCCCACGGCGGCCTTGGCAACCCGCGCCAATCCTGGTCGTTCATCTTCCGCGAACTCATCGGCGGCTCGCTCGTTCTGCATTCGCCCGTGGACCGCAGCGTCCTGTGGCCGGTGGACGAAGGCGGCTCGAGCGCGGCGATGTCCTTCGATCAATACCTTCGGGCCTACGACGCGAGCCCCGACAGTCCCCCCACAGCGCCGCTGGCTCGCTGGACCAGCTACGGCCTCAACGACTTCGTCACCCGCTCCAAGGCCCCGCCGATCGAATTCACCAATAACCACAGTTTCGAGACACTGAGCAAGGTCCCCCGCCCGAGCGCGACGGTGCAATGGCTCGTCATGACCTTCGGCAACTACGGCCCGCAGTCGGTGCAGTTCGCCGTATCGGACCACGTGCACTCGTTCAACTGGAGCGACGGGCCGCCCCGCTCGCAGGCCGATACAGCCAGCAAGGAATCGGAGATCGCCGCCCACGGCGGAAAACTCGGGTCGTTCGCTGGGCTCAGCAACTACGGCTTCCTCGACGGCCATGCCGCAACACTCAAGTTCGAGGACGTGTACCTGGACGCGCAGCACAACAAGTTCTATCCGGAGGTCGCCCGATGAGCCCGACAGCGATCAGAGCGACCGTGGTCTCGGCTGGACTGCTCGTCGGCGCCGCGCCCGCGCTGGCCCAGCTCCACGATGTCGACATCATCCTGCGTGCCGGCGACGGACGAATGCAGACCGGCGCGGTGGTGAACCAGCAGGCGGTCTTTCCCCAACGGATCTTTGTCGCCACTTTCGGGGCCTTCGACTTCACCAATGATCCCGGCTACGACTCGGACCCTGCCGCAAGCGGCCTCGCGCCGGGCACCACGGTCGGTTATGACTTTCTGAGCGCCCTGCACGTGTGGAACGGCACGGATTTCCATGCCGTCGCTTCGCCGGTTGTGCGTGTGACCTTCGGCCCGCTCAACGCGACGACGCCGACGACCGATCAGACCGCGCCCGGCTTCGGTGTTTCCATCTCCGCCGGGGGGACGTACCACCACCACTTCGGGTACACGCTCCTCAGCACGGCCACACCGCCGCTGGTGCCCGCCGAGACGGGCGTCTACTTGCTGGAACTGCAGGTCTGGTCCTCGAGCCCGACCGTCGCCCGCAGCCTGCCGTACTGGATGATCTTTAACCAGAACGCCGAGCCCGCGGACCTCGCCGCGGCGGAAGCATGGTCGCGATCGCACCTGCTGTGCTTGGCCGATGTCGCGGGGCTGGGCGGCTCGATCGGGGGGGACGGCCAACTGACCGCTGACGACATTGTCCTGTTTCTCGGCGCATTTTTCGGCGGCGACCTGTCGGTGGCGGACGTGGCCGGGCTGGGCGGTTCGATCGGCGGCGATGGTCAGCTCTCGGCGGACGACATCGTGGTATTTCTCTCGGCGTTCTTCGCCGGGTGTGGTTGATGACGGCACGCAGCGAAAGCCGCGTCCGGCGATTCGCGTCGTTGCAGACTGGTCGCCCGCGGTTGTCGCCGTGGGGATTGGTCAATTCCCGATCGGGAGAAGGGGAAGATCATGCGTCTTGCCGCAATCGTTGTTTGTGTCTCCATCGTCGCACCAGCGGAGTTCGTGCTCGCCCAGGGCGTGGATATCGACGTCGGCCTCTCGGTCCAGAATGGCCGCCTGGTCACCGGGGAATTCGCGGACCCGCCGGGGATACTTACCCCCGGTGAGCGGGTCTTCGGCGGCGAGATGTCGCTGCTCGGCGGCGCCGTGTTCGGCGATGAACCGGGCTTCCGGGCGTTCGCCGGCACGTTCAGCAGCACTGGGACGCTCACGGTGCAGTTCCGTAGCGCGATGCGGGTCTGGTCCGGCGGAAACTTCAATACCCTCGCCGCGCCGCTTCAGTTGAACGCTCAGCTCGCCGGCGGGGCCATTTCCGTGTTCACGCCGCTCACCGACCCGGCCAATCCCGACACCGGCCCGCTGCCAGGGTTCACCTTCGATGTCAACCCGTTGGACCAGTTGCACGAGCACGCAGATCTGTTCCTGGTCTCGTCGGCGTTGAACCCGCCGCCGATCCCGGAGGGTCTCTACCTCGTGGAACTTCAGACGGTCACCACCGTTCCCGGGATCGACCGGTCGCTGCCCTTCTGGATCGTTTTCAATTACGGGATGTCCGAGCCGGAGCACGACGCGGCGATCGCCTACGTGCGGACCAACCTCGTTCCCGCACCCGGGGCCGCGGCGCTCGCGGGACTCGGGCTGTTCGCGGCCCGCCGCCGGCGGCGCTGAACCGAACCCTTCCCAATCCGCTCGCACCACGCGCGCCCCGGCCCGAGCCGGGGCGTGCTATTTCGTCAGTCCGCGCACGCCCTCCACCACCCGGTTCACGTGCTCCCTGGGACGCAGCAGCGCGTTGTAGACCAGCCGCACCACGCCCGCGCCGTCGATCACGTAGGTCACGCGCCCAGGCAAGAGCCCGAAGACGCTGCGCGGCACGCCGAACAGTTTCCGGAGCTTTCCCTCGGGATCACTGACGAGTGAATACACGAGATTGTGCTTTGCCGCGAAGCCTGCGTGCGACGCGTCCGAATCGGAGCTGATGCCGATGACGGTCGCTCCGAGCCCCGCCAGCTCCGGAGTCGCGTCGCGGAAGCCGCACGACTCGATGGTGCAGGCGGGGGTATGGTCCTTGGGGTAGAAGAAGACCACCACGGGTCGTCCCCGCAGCGACGACAGCCGCACAGGCTTGCCGGTGTGGTCCACAGCTTCAAAGTCTGGCGCCGGGTCCCCCACGGCGATCGCGGGCATCGCCGAGCGTAGGAGCATCTGTCAGGGCACGGGCGGCGGTTCGCTGCGGTACTTCTTGTACAGATCCATCTGCTGCTGCTGGTCGTCAGAGCGGATCTGGTCGCGGGCCTTCTGCTCGTCCAGCGGTGAGAACTGGATCCCCGCCGAGCCGAGCACCGTCCCCGTCGCCACCGCCAGGTCGATCTGCGCGATCTCGTACTCGGCCATCGCACGCACCTCGGCCGACTGCGCATCGGCCAGGCGCGAAGCCGCGTCCAGCACGTCGGTGCTCGTGCGGGCGCCGACATCGAACTGCCGCTGCTCTCCCTGGAGCGTGCGCCCGGCAAGTATCGATGACTGCCGCGCCGCCAGCACCTTCTGCCACGCCGCCTGCAGCCGGTCGATCGCGTTCAGCACGTCCTGCGTCACCGTCTGCTCTCGGGCCTGGCGGGTCACCAGCCGCTGCATGCGGATCAGCACCGCTTGCCGCAGGCTCGCCTCGGCGGCCTCGTTGCCCAGCGGGATGCTCCCGGTGACACCGATCGAGCCCGTCGGGTAGCGCCCCAGAAAGAACCCGGTGCTGGTGTTGGTGATCGTGTCGCCCGAGCCGCCGACGAGGATCGAGCCGCTGAGGTCAAGCCCCGGCAGCACGTTGTTGCGGGCCACGACGATGTTCACGGCGTCGGAAAGCAGCGCCAGCTCGTTCTCCAGGAGTTCCATCCGCTCGCCAAGGGCGATCTTCACCAGCGCCTGCGAGTCGAGCGCGTACTCGATGAGGTTCGGCTCGGTCTTGGGGATCAACGCCGAACCGGTGTCAACATCCAATCCCGGGATGTTGGCTCGGCGCTTGAGTTCACGCTGCTGGATCAGCACGGCGTTTTCCGCCACGATGATCGCCTGAAGCCGTGCCGCCAGGCCCGACTGGGCCCGCGTGACTTCGATCTCCGGCGCGGCCTGCGCTCGCACTCGGCGCTCGGCACGAGCAAGCTGTTCCTTGGCGACCTCGTACTCCTGTTGACGGACCAGAAGCTCGCCCCGCACCGCGTAGAGCAGCCAGTACGACCGGTCCGCCTCGGCCAGTTCGCTGATCACGCGCAGCTTCGTGCGCGTCTCGACGATCTGCTCGTTGTACCCGGCGATCTTGATGCTCGCCGTGTTCACATCGCGCCCGGCCCCGCGCAGAAGCGGCTGGATAAGCGAAAACTGCACGGATGTGTTGAAGTTCTGACCCGACCCGCCGCCGGGCACTGATGGGTCGGTCTCGCTCGCCGTGCCGATCAGGTCGACCGCTGCCCGCCCGCCGGTCCGCAGCGGAACGGTGAGCCCCGTGCCGACCTGCCCCTGCGTCAGCGTGCTCGAGAACGACGGCGAGGTGGCGTTGGTGGCGCCCGTGTTCGCACTCAGGAAATTGGCGAACGGCGTGAACACAGCGTCGAACTTCGCCTTCTCCACCGTCACGCTCTGCTCGGCGATCGTCGGGTCCACCAGCGCCACCTGCAGGTCCAGGTTGTTCTTCAGCGCCGACATCCGCACCTGCTCGATGGTGATATCCACCGTCGCCATTGCCTTCAATCGCGCGGCCTCCGCCTCCGACTTGTTCAGCTCCGCCTGGTCCGGCGGTCGCTGCACTTTGTACTGCTCGATGCTCAGCCGGCCGGCAGAACGCGTGCGCTCGGGGGCGAGGTTGTGCGCGAAGTCCGAATCCATGGGACCGAGCGGTCCACCGGTGCAGCCGGTAATCGCGACAACGCCACCGCTGAGAAGCAGGATCATCGTGCGGCGTGTCGAGGAGTACATCTGCATCGTCTTCATTCGTGCCTGAGCGCATCAATGGGATTCAGCCGCGCGGCCTTGATAGCCGGGAACATACCGAAAATCACGCCGGTGGCCGCGCTGAACCCCACCGCCAGCAACACCGCCCACAGCGGCACCGTCGCCCCCGCCATCGGCCCCTCCGGGATCGCCTTCACGCCGGCAACCAGGATAAATCCAACGCCCAACCCCATCACCGCGCCAATCAAGCAGAGCACCACGGCCTCGACCAGGAACTGCATCAGGATCACCAGCGGTGGCGCCCCCACCGCCTTGCGCAGCCCGATCTCGCGCGTCCGCTCGCTCACCGAAGCGAGCATGATGTTCATGATCCCGATGCCGCCGACCAGCAGCGCGATCGCGACGATGCACGTCGCGGCGATCGTCAGCCCCGTCGAGGTGCGGTTCACCATGCCGATCACCTGCTCCACCGCGCGGACGGCGAAGGTGTCCGGGTCCTCCGGCTTGAGCCCGCGCGATCGCCGCAGCGCCGTGCGGATCTCCGCCTCCAGGTCCGGATACGCCTTGGAGTCGGTCATCAGCCCCTGGATGAAGATCCCGTACACCGGCTCGGGCTTCATCGCATTGGCGACGCCAAACGGAATGAACACCTCCGTCAGCGGCTCACCGCCGCCGAACATCGCCGGCAGCGTCTTGGTCTCGACGACACCAACGATCACAAACCGCCGGCCATCCACGAGGATGGTCTGGCCCGAAGGGTCCTGGTTCAGCCCCAGTTCCTCGATCGCCTTGTCGTTGACAATGCACACATAGCGGCGCTGCTCGTCGTCGATGCGCGTGAACGGTCGCCCAAGGGTGATCGCCCGCCCCTCGACAAAGTGCCAGTCCTCGTCCTGCCCGCTGATCTGGACGTTGCGCTCGACGCGGTCCCCGAACTGCACGCTCGCCGAAAACCCCTTGACCGGCGTCGCCCGCAAAATGCTCGGGCACGTCTGCATAAGCAGGTCGAACTCACGGAGCTTGAGCTGGATCTGCTGCGAGCTGAAGCGTGTCGGCGCCTCGCGCGGCCGGCGCGGAAACACCACAAACCGCGTCGCGCCGAAGGTCTCGAACTCCTTGAGCACAAACGCCCGCAACCCCTCGGTCCCCGCGACGATCGAGATCGTCGAGGCCACGCCGATGATGATCCCCAGCGTCGTCAGAAATGCCCGAACGCGGTTGGCCCAGAGTTGCTGGAGCGCCAGCACCACCGTCGAGAACAGCACCCGCGGCACGGCAAGCACGAAATCGATCACGAGCCACCCCCCGGCCCGCCCGGACCCGCGACGCCGCCGTCGGCCGTCACCGTCTCGGCGCTCGCGGCGTGCTCGATCGCGTGCTTCATCATCGTCCGCAAGTACTCGCCGTGGATTGGATCAAGCCGGCGCGGAAAGTCGCTGAAGATCTTGCCGTCACGCAGGCGGATGATCCGCTCGGCGTGGGCCGCCACATCCTCCTCGTGCGTCACGAGGATCACCGTTTGCCCCTGCGCATGAAGTTCCTTGAACAACGCGATGATCTCCTCGCTGGTGCGGCTGTCGAGCGCCCCCGTCGGCTCGTCGGCGAGCAGGATGCTCGGCTCGTTCACCAGCGCCCGCGCAATCGCGACGCGTTGCTTCTGACCGCCCGAGAGCTGGTTCGGCCGGTGGTCCATCCGGTCGCCCAAGCCCACGCGCTTGAGCGCCGCCTTCGCCCGTGCCCTGGCCCCCAGCCACCGCCGCGGCGAATACATGAGCGGCAGCATCACGTTCTTGATCGCCGTGGCCCGGTTGAGCAGTTCGAAGCTCTGAAAGACGAACCCGATCTCCTCGTTGCGCACCTTCGCCAGTGCCCGCGCCCCCATCCACTCCACGTGCCGCCCGTTGAGCTGGTACGTCCCGCGCGTCGGCTTGTCCAGGCAGCCGATGATGTTCATCAGCGTGCTCTTGCCCGAGCCACTGGCGCCCATGATCGCGACGAACTCGTTCTTCTTTACCTCAAGGTCCACGCCGCGCAGCGCGCGCACTTCCTCCACGCCCACCGTGTAGATCTTCTCGAGCTGGCGGATGGAGATCGTCACTCGTCCTCGTCGCCGGAATCCTCGGCCGCAGGCTTGCCGGCAGCGGTCGCGGCGGGAGCGCCCGGGGCCTTCTTGGGCGCCTCGAGCTTCACGTCCTTGCCGTCGGCCAGGTCCACCAGCGCCTTGAACGGACCGGTGATCACCATCTGCCCCGCCTCCAGCCCGTTCTCGATCACCGTGTGCGTCAGGTCGCTCACACCCGTTCGCACCGGCACCGCCTTCGCCTTGCCGTTGTCGCCGATCACGTACACCACCGTCGCGAAGGCCTTGGCCTTGTCGATCAGCGGATTCTCCGCGATTTCCTTCGGCAGACCGTCAATCCGCCGGTCCACCACCGCGTGGCTCGGCACCTTCATCACGTTGTCGAGCTTCTGCACCTGGATGTCCACGTTCGCCGAAAGCCCCGACGCCAGCACCTGCTCCTCGGGCTTGCTCACCAGCACCTCGACCTCGAAGTATCCCGTGCCGTCGCGGTCGATCAGTCGCTTGAGCCCCACGCGCTCCACCTTGCCCGCGAACTGCCGCCCCTGGTAGGCGTTGATGTAGACGATGCACGTCTGCCCCGCCTTCACCGGCGCGATGTTCGCCTCGTCCACCCGCGCCTTCATCAGCATCGTGCTGAGATCCGCAATCTCCATGATCACCGACGCCGCGTTGTTCAGCGTGCCGACCAGCACCAGCTCGCCCACCTCGGCGTTGAGCTTCACGATCGTCCCGTCGAAGGGCGCGATGATCACCGTGTTCTCGAGGTCCTTGGTCGCCCGCGCGATGTTCGCCCTCGCAATCTCGATGTTGTGCGTGCTCGCCTCAAGCTGCGCCTTGGTCCGCAAAAACCCCTCTTCCGCGGCGTCCAGCTCCGACTTGCTCTTGTCCTTGCTCGCAAAGAGGTCGCGGGCCCGTACCACCTCAGCGTCCATCATCGCCAGCGACGCCCGGTACCCCTCGCGCCGCGCCTCCTCGGCCTTCTGTGACGCCTGGGCGCTCTCCAGCGCCGCCGCCAGATCGCGCGAGTCCAGCCGCACCACGACATCATTTTTCTTAACCGGCTCGTTCTCGCGGAACGGAAGATCGGTGATCCGCGCCGCCACCTGCGCCGAGATCTGCACCTTGGTCTTGGGCTCGATCGATCCCGGCGCGTTGATCGCCCGGATCAGCTCGCCGCGCTTCACCTCGTCAACACGCACCTCGATCGGCTCGGGCTTGGGCATCTGCGACTTGGCCCAGTCCCGCGCGCCGGGGCTGAACATGAACAGCCCGATCACCGCCGCCAGCGTCAGGAACCCCACCCCGAGAATGCTGAAGACCCATTTCCACACGCGAGGGCTCCGTGTACGCGGCGACACCATCCCCGTGGCGCAAGCCGCCCCCGGAGAGGAGTTTATAGGGAGCAACCCCGCTCCATTTCACGACAATTGTTGCGTATTTCGAACTCAACGGGGTGAAGGCGGCGCAAGGATCGACAGATACTGACTCCACAGCCCGACCTGATCGCCATATTGGAACGCCATCCCTTTGGCGATCTGCGCGATGTGGTTGAAATCGTGAACTACCCAGGTCGCCAGCAGATTTCGCAGCGTGCATGCCCCCAGCCCCGGGTGCGTGCCGCGACGATCCAAGTCCGCTTCGGCCAAATGCAGCCCGTTGAGAGCCGCAAGGCTCTCCGCTCGCGCACGCTCAAACCCGTCCAGCAACTCGCCCACGCTCCGCCCGAGCATCGGCTTGTGCCCCGCCCGATCGAACGGCTCGAACGCGCGTCCCTCGCCGTGCTCCAAGGTCATCCGCACCCGCGGCATCCAATCCGTCTGTTCCGCAAAGATCAGGTGCGCGATGACCTCCGCCGGTCCCCACGTCCCCGTGCCATAGTCGTTCCGTATCCACGGCTCGGGAAGCCCCTGCACCAGCGACCGCACCGCCCCCGGCGTGCGAGACAGGATTAGGCGAGCTTCGTCGAGACGGTAGGGAATCGTGCCCACAATTGAGCGTAGCCCGGCGTGCGAGGAACGGCCGCTCGACCTCTTGGACCGAAGCAGTTGGGCAACACCTACCGCCGGCCCATAAGCACCTCATCAATGAACTCGTTCACGGGCTCCGGGTGTGTCATGTTGAACACGTGCCCCGCATCCAGCACCACGATATCCGCTTGAACACGATCAATCGGCATCATCCGGTCGGCTCCTCCGTGGATCTGGTACACCGGCACTCCAGGGTCCGGACAGCCGGGCCACTCCATCACGGCGCCCGCGGCCCATTTCAGATATGAAGCGGGGATGCCACGCGACATCGCCGCCAACTCGCGACGGATGTGCAACGGCGCCGGCCCGGCAACGGCGGCCATCGGCACGGCAAGACATCGCCCCATGTCAATCACCGCGCCCGGGAGGTGGCGCCCAATCCTCGCGAACAGCGCAAGCGCCGGGTGCAACTCCCGCGGCGAGCGGCAACTCCCGATCAACACAACCGCACGCGGACGCATGAGCCGCGCCACCTCGAGCGCAATCATGCCGCCGAAGGACGAACCGCCGAGCACCGAATCGGGCATCAGCTTCAGACTCGGCGCCAGCCGCGCGGCGTACTCCACCAGCGATTCCGATGGCCGGTGCGCGATCCACTCACCGACGCGAAGTGCCGGAAACTCGTAACGCTGCGGCGCAAATTGTCGCGCATCCGCGGCCAACCCCGGCAGCAGCACCAAGTCACGGTCGCCGGTCACAGCCCCAGCTTCTCACCCAGGAACGCAACCACCTTGTCGATGCCGATCCGCTCCTGCGAACCCGTGTCGCGGTCGCGCACCGTCACCGTCTGGTCTTCCTTGGTCTGCGCATCGATCGTGAAGCAGAACGGGCACCCCGCCTCGTCCATGCGCGCGTAACGCTTGCCGATGTTCTGCTTCTCGTCGAACTCCACCATGCCCTCGCGGCAATACCGCTTGTGCAATTCCGCGTGCAGCTTCTCGGCGATCTCCGGCAGCCCGTCCTTGTCCATCAGCGGGAAGACCGCCGCCTTGATCGGCGCGACCCGCGGGTGGAACTTCATGAACTCCGGGCTCGGCCGCGCCGGGTCGACCGTGTACGCCTCGCACAGCAGCGCCAGCACGCCACGGTCCAGGCCCGCCGACGGCTCGATTACGTGCGGGATGTACGCCTTGCCGCGGCGCGAGCCGTTGGGCAGCACATCTCCGCGGGCCGTGTCGCGGTACTCCATCTTCACCTTCGAGTGCGTCTGGTGCTGCGTGAGATCGAAGTTCCCGCGGTACGCCACGCCCTCCAGCTCGCCGAAACCCGGCGCGGTAAACGGGAAGCGGTACTCGATGTCGCTCGTCGCCTTCGAGTAGTGCGCCAGTTCGTCCTTCTCATGCTCGCGCAGGATCAGGTTCTCGCTGCCGAGGCCGATCGCCTTCCACCACTCCATGCGGAAATCGCGCCAGAACGCGTACCAGTCCAGCGGCCCCGCCTCGCCCGTCTCCAGGTCCTCCGGCGGCACCACGAAGAACTCGATCTCCATCTGCTCGAACTCGCGCGAGCGGAACGTGAAATTCCGCGGCGTCACTTCGTTGCGGAAGCTCGTCCCCGTCTGCGCGATCCCGAACGGCACGCGCACCCGATTGGTGTCCCACACGTTCTTCGCCTGTACGAAAATTCCCTGGGCTGTCTCGGGGCGCAGGTACGCCACATCGTCCTCGGTCGCCGTGGCGCCGATGTACGTCTTGAACATAAGGTTGAACTGCCGCGGCTCGGTCAACGATCCCGGCTTCTCCGCGTCGGGAGCGATCACCCGCGTCCAAGGCTGCGGGATCGAACTTAGCGCCACGCTCTTGATCGCTCCGAAGGTCTTCTCGGCCTTCTTGCGCTGCTTGGCCTCGCTCGGCTGGTCGCTCACGTACGCGAACACCGGCTTGTCGCCAGCATCACCCGCCTCGGGCACAAAGACCATCACGTGGTCGTACCGGTAGCGCCCCTTGGTGTCCTTACAGTCCACCATCGGATCATTAAAACCCTCCACGTGCCCGCTCGCCTTCCACACCGTTGGGTGCTGGATCAGCCGCGTGTCCACCGGCACGATGCTCACCGGCTTGCCGTTGGGCCCCTTGCGTCCCCAGCACGGGTTCATCACGATGTCCTGCCACCACGCCTCGCGCAAATTCCGCTTGAGCAGCGTCCCCAGCGGCCCGTAATCCCAGAACCCGTTGATCCCGCCATAGATCTCGCTCGCCTGGTACACGAACCCCCGGCGCTTGCACAGCGCCATGATCGCATCCATGCTCTTGCTCGGGGATGCGGGAGATTGCGGCTGCTCGGACATGGCTGACTCCGAAAAAAGGGGCCGATTCTAGCGGGCGCACCCCGGCGACGCCCCCGCACGAACTTCTCCGCAATCGCTTGGTGGAACCGCAGCGCCCTTTCCGCATGAACAGTCACGCAGGCCCGGAGTTGCAGCGGGCCGGCGCAGATCGGCCATTCACAACCAGCGCCCCGTCCTCCCTCCTGCACGCCCCCACCCCCCACGCTCGTCAAACCCGCACCACCGGGAGACTCTCCATGCGCGCCGCCTTCACCCTCGTCGAACTGCTGGTGACCATCGCCATCATCGCTCTCCTCCTGGCCATCATCGCCCCGGCCTTCGCCGCCGCCCGCGCCGCCGCCCTCGACACCCGCTGCAAATCGCAGGTGCGCTCGGTCGGCCAGGCCCTCAGCAACTACCACGCCATGAACCGCCGCTTCTTCGACAACCCGCTCGAAGAAGAGGGCGTCAACCAATACCTCGTCGCCCTGCGCAACCTCCGCGCACGGCTCGACGGCTACCTCGACGCGTCCCAGGAGCCCGAACTGGGCGTCCGCACACAACCGTGGGTCTGTGCTCTCGACAAGCGCAACTACTTCAAGACCGGCGCCTCCTACACGTACGTCGCCGGCGCCTCGTACCAGCTCCGCCCCGACCCCCGCACCGGCCGCTCGGTTCAGACGCCCATCCACCCCGCTGTCAACTACGACATCAACCCGCACATCCCCGTCTACTCCGAGGCCGGCGACCACCCCCCCACCATGGGCCTCAACGACTACTTCATCGACGGCTCCATCCGCGTTCGCGTCGCGCGCTGACCCCACTTGTTCATCCAGCCCCGATTTGGCGCGAGCATCGTCTACGAGAAACGATGACCTCGACACTCTTGGCCGGCCCCGATCCGCGCGCGTAGCCTGCGGCAAAGGGACCCGGCGTGCGCACCACCATCATCGGCGCAGGAATTGGCGGCCTCACCACCGCCATCGCCCTGCGCCGCGCCGGCCTCGAAGTCCAGGTCTTCGAGCGCGCCCCCGAGCCTCGCGAGGTCGGCGCGGGCATCGGCCTGTGGGGCAACGCCGTCGGCGCGCTCCGCCGCATCGACCTCGCCGACCGCGTCCTCGCCCGTGGCGAATCCATGCAGACCGCCGAGTTCCGCCTCGCCTCGGGCAAGCGCCTCTCCACCATGCACGCCGCCGAGTTCCGCTCCCGCGGCCTCGAGCCCATCGCCCTCGTCCACCGCGCCGAGCTGCTCGATGAGTTGCTCAAGGCCGCCGGCCCAGGTGTCGTCCACTTCGGCCGCGCGCTCGCCGGCTACGACGAATCTCCCTCGGGCGTCACTGCCCGCTTCGAGACCGGCGACACCATCCAGTCCGACCTGCTCATCGGGGCCGACGGCCTCAAGTCCCGCGTCCGCGCCCAGCTCCTCGCCGATGGCGAGCCGCGCTACAGCGGTTACACCTGCTGGCGCGGCGTCGTCCAGTTCCCCGATCCGATCGTCCCGCCCGGCTACGTAGCCGAGGTCTGGGGGCGCGGCGCACGCTTCGGCATCACCCGCATCGGCGCCGGACGCGTCTATTGGTGGGCCACCATCAACGCCCCCGCTTCGCCCCTTGAGCAAGGCCAGCTCGACGACACCGCCAAAGGCATCCTCTTCCAGAGCCACGGCGCGTTCTGCGAGCCCGTCCCCGCGCTCATCCGCGCCACCGACGCCGCGGCCATCGTCCGCAACGACATCTACGACCGCGCACCCACCCGCACCTGGACCCGCGGCCGTGTCCTGCTCATCGGCGATGCCGCGCACCCGACCACCCCCAACCTCGGCCAGGGCGGGTGCATGGCGATCGAGGACGGCGTGGTCCTTGCCCCCTATCTCCGCGGGGTGGATCCGAGCGAGCCCGGTGCACTCGAATCGCGTCTCGCACAGTTTGTCCGCCGCCGCTACCCCAAGACCGCGCAGGTCGTCCGCCAGTCCCGCTTCTTCGGCGCCATCGGCCAGTGGACGAGCCCACTCATGTGCTGGGGACGCAACCTCGTCATGTCGCTTGTCGCCGAGCGCTCGTTCCGCTGGTCGGTCCGCAAGATCGGCACCTTCGAGGACTAGACCTCGTTCTCGGACCCACCCACTCCCCCCGCGTATCCCGCCCGCCGGCCCCTCGCCCCGCTCTCGGGGCCGCCCACTGAAACGACCCGATAGCAGTGGAAGATGTCCTCGTCCGCCCCCCTCACCATGAGCGCGATCCTCGGCATGGGCCACACGCCCATCAAGCTCCCGTCCACGCGGAATTCTCAACTCTCGGACGCCGCCGACGCACTCGCCGAGTCGTTCGATGCCGCCGACACCGGCTCGCTCCTGAGCGCCATGAGCTACGCCCGCGACGCCGCCATCCTCGGCTCGCCCCAGCCCACGCCCATCACCTATTCGTTCCCACTCTCGTTCAACGGCGCCTTCCCCGGCTCGATCGGCATCAGCGGCGGCTGGGCCCCCGTCAACGAGACCTTTCTGTTCCTCCGCGCCCCGACCTACGCCCCCACGCTGGGCCGCCTCAGCGTCGGCGACCTCATCAACCTCGCGGCGTAGGAATCCGCTTTACACAAACTCGCGGATCACCACGCAATCGTTCTGCCCGCCGAAGCCGTACGCGTTGCACAGGCACGCCTGCACGCCGCCCTTGGTCCGCATGTCGCGCGCCGTATTGGGCACATAATCAAGGTCCAGCCCCGCGTCCGGCGTGCGATAGTTGATCGTCGGCGGGATCCACCCCGTCTCGATCGCCTTCACCGCCGCGATCACGTTCGACACCCCCGCAGCCGCGATCAGGTGCCCCAGCATCGACTTGATCGACGAGATCGGGATCCGCGGCGCATTCTCGCCGAACAGCGTCTTGATCGCCGCCGTCTCGATCTTGTCGTTCTCTTTCGTCCCCGTCCCGTGCGCGCTGATGTACTGCACCGGCGGCCGCCCATCCGCCAGCGGGCTCAGCGCATCGATCCCCGCCTGCTGCAGCGCCCCCGCCATCGCCGCCCGCGGACCTTCCCCCGCCGGGTGCATATCCGTGATCCTGTACGCATCCGCCGATGAGCCGTACCCACCGACCTCTGCCAGGATCTTCGCGCCACGCGCCGTCGCGTGCTCCAGCGTCTCCAGCACCAGCACGCCCGCCCCCTCGCCCATCACAAACCCGTCGCGCGTCTGGTCAAACGGCCGCGGCATCGTCTGGTACTCATCCCGCCGCGGCGACAGTGCCGTCAGCCGGATGAACCCTGTCACGCCCAAGGGGTGCACCATCGTGTGCGCCCCGCCCGCGAACATCACGTCCGCATCGCCCCGGCGCAGCATCTCAAACGCCTCGCCGATCGCCTGCACGCTCGCCGCGCACGCCGTCAAGCAGTTGCTCGCCGGCCCGCGGCAACCAAACGACCACGCGACGTGGGCGATCGTCATGTTCGCTTCCTGCTCGATCTCCCGCGCCGGCATCATCCGCTCGTGCGCCACCTTCGCCCACTTCACCGCGTCAAGCTTCTTCGCGTCCTTGTCCCACGCCGTCGCGTGCGCCGCCGCGTAGTTGTCAAAGTCGAGCGTCCCCTCGCCGGAGCCGAGGTACACGCCGAACCGCCGCCGGTTCAGCCCCGCGAACTTGTCGAGCCCCGACTGCTTGAACGCCTGCGCCGCCGCCCCGAGGGCAAACTGGGCGTTCAGCCCCGCCTCGGCGTGATCAGCCGCGTCGGGGACCTGGTCCGCCAGCCGGTAGTCCTTCACCTCCGCCGCGAAGTTGGTCTTGAACGTGCCCGCATTGAACCGCGTGATGCGACCGACGCCGCTGCGCCCCTGCATCATCGCCGTCCAGACCGTCTCCACCGAGTGACCCAGCGGCGTCACCCAGCCCATCCCCGTGATGACCACGCGGCCAGAACTCATGTCCGTGTCAGCTCCCAAGCTCGTCGATCGGCGCATCCTGCTCCGCGCCACTCGCGGCCCCGCCGGCCGCCGCGGCCGCCTGCCGCGCCGCCTCCAGCTTGCCGGGGTTCAGCACGCGCACCAACCCGTCCTTCAGCAGCTTGCCCGCGAAGTTGATGATGAGCCCAAGCTCCACATCCGCCGCCTTCAACTGCGCCCGCAGCTCCACCCGCTGGTACGTCGAAACTTCCATGTCCTGCGCCAGCACGGTGACAATGAACCGATCGCCCACGAGCAGGTCCGCCGTCGCGTGGCCCACCACCTGGTCCTTGTACTTCACATCCAGCTTGTGGTTGGCCTTGTACCCGACGCCCGCGGCATCCAGTTCATTCTTCAGCGCGTTGAAATACGACTCACGCGAGAACCCGGGGCCAAGGGCCATATGCACATCGCGTGCGCAGCCGATCACCTTGTGGCTGACGCTCGTCAGCGCAGGGTCAAGCTCGCTGAGCGGCGTGCCGCGGCGCTCGCCGCTGTCGCGACGACCTCCGCCACCACCACCGCCGCCGTAAGAATCTCGCCCGTCACGACGACCCCCACCTCCGCCACCCCCGCCGCGGCCGCCGCCATACCCACCTTGGCCGCCCTGACCGCCGTAACCACCCTGCCCGCCACCCTGATTGTCCCATTCATTCTGCATGGTCCGCTCCTGAAAGTTGAAGTAGAAACGTTCGAGTCCAATCCGAATCAAACAGCCTTGAGAATCATCGCCGCGTTCTGCCCGCCCAGCGAGCCCGCGACTGCCAGAACGTACCCCAGCCGCGCCTCGCGCGACGGGGCCGCCCCACCGTCAATATCCGCCGCGCACGACCCGGTGTTCACCCGCGCCGGCAGCCGCTGCTCCTTGATGCACCGCGCCGCCACCACCGCCAGCACGCCCGCCGTCCCCGCCCAGCAGTTGCCCACGTTCGGCCCGATCGTCACCAGCGGCAGCTTCTTCAGCCCCGCCCCGAACACCGCCCGCAGCGCACCCGCCTCCGCAAAGTCCAGCGCCGGCACGCCGTAGCCGACCATCACGCACGCGCCGATCTGCTCCGGCGTGATTCCCGCATCCGCGATCGCGTTCTCGATCGCCGCCTGGAACCCCTCATCCGCCGGCGCCTTGGCCCCCGACGAATCCGGCCGCCCCGCCAGCACCGGCCGCATCGGCGAGTGCCCGGCACCGAGCCCCGCGACCTCCGCGTAGACCTTCGCCCCGCGCTTGGCCGCCGTCTCCGCCGCCTCGACAATCACCAGACCCGCGGCCTCGCCCGTCAGCCCGCCCGGCGAGTTCGCATCAAACGGTCGCACGATCTGCGCCCCGTCCGTTGCATCACCTGTCGCCGCCGCGCGCCCGGCGTACTCCGACCGCAGCAGCCCCATCAGGTTCACTTTGCTCTCGGCCCCGCCGCTGATGCACACGTCGGCCGCGCCGCGCTCGATCGCCCGCACCGACTCGCCGATCGACAGGATCCCGCTCGCCTCGGCGCACGTGATCGTGTTGCTCGGCCCCTCGCACCCGTGCAGGATCGTCACATGGCTGGCGACCATGTTCGGCAGGTATTTCAACATCCACAGCGGCGTCATGTTCTCCATGCCGCTGCTCCCCCAGACCTCTAGATCCACCGTCCCGTCCTCGCGCCGCGCCGTCGAGAGGCACGCCCCCAGTTCCTCCGCGTCCGCCGAGATCAGCCCAGCCCCGATGTGACACCCCAGCCGCGCACCCGGGTACGTCCCGCCCGTCGTCGCGTCCTCACCCAGCGTTGCTCGCGTCACCATCCCGGCGTCCTCGAACGCCTCCTTGGCCGCGCCGACCGCCAGCTCGATATCCCGCGCCATCACCTTGACGGCCTTGCGGTAGTGCTTGGGAACGAAGTCCTTGGCCGAAAACTCCGGCACTTCCCCCGCCAAGCGGCAGGCAAAACCCGAAGCATCAAACCGTCCGATCGACCGCAGCCCGCTCTTCCCGGCGCACATCCCCTCCCACAGCGGCCCAACGCCGATCCCCAGCGGCGTCACCGCCCCCAACCCCGTAATGACCACCCGGCGACTCATGGACCGTCAGGATACGTGCCGAACTTCAAAGAGGACAGACGACCGAAGGAACCCGCCGGAAAGCCCCCTCCCTGAAACTGCGGCAATCGACCGCGCAAAAACCGATAACGCCCACTCCTGATGGACTCCGCCCTCGCCAACGCACAAGCCACCCAGGCGGCCCTCGACGCCGCGCCCTTCCACGCGCCGCCCATCCCAGCGCCCTCTGCCCGCGCCGTCGTCCCGTCTGGCTCCCCCTCCCTGAGGGAGGGGGCAGGGGGGAGGGTTCTGCCTTCTGCCTCAGATTCTTGCCTTTCCGATTCCCCTCCCGACCTCGCCGCGGATGTCGCCGAGCTCGCCGATGCGCCCGTCGATCCCAACGCCCGCACACTCCCTGAATTGGCCCAGGAGATCGTCCGCCGCCCTCCGCTCCTCGATCCCGGTTGGCTCTGGCTCTTCGCCGGCCTCACCCTCGTCTGCTTCACCCTCGTCATCCCCGCCCAGCGCGACCTCGAAGAGGCCCGCTTCTACCGCGACCGCGTCCACGCCGCCGAGGACCATCGCCAAGCCCGCCTCGCCCGCTACCAGAATTACCTCGACGCCCTCGAACGCGGCGACGAAACCCTCGTCCTCTCCCTCGCCGCCATGCAGCTCAACAAGGCCCCCAAGGGCACCGACCTGCTCGTCCAGGGCTCCGAAATCGCCAAACGCTCCGCCAGCGTCTTCACCAACCTCGAGCCGCCACCGCTGCAGCTCCCCCAACGGTCCCAGCGCCCCATGAGCCTCCTCGAGAAGTGGACCAGCGACGACCACTCCCGTCTCTGGCTCCTCGGCGGCGGCAGCCTCATGATCCTCATCGGCCTGCTGCCGACCTCGACGCGACGCAGCTAATCCCGAATGCACCCAAAATAAAACCGGCCGGTGCGCATTTGCCGCACCGGCCGAGTTCATTTTCGTGTTCATTGACTGCCTGACTACTTCTTCTCCCCCGCCCCCTCCCCCTTCGCCGGCGCAAGAACCGGGAACGCCTTCTCCAGCGCCTCCTTCGACTTGATCGCCTTCTTCACTTCCTCCATCACGTTCGCCGGGTTGAAGCTCGGCGGATACGACCGCGGCGGGAATTCCTTGAACGTCGAGGCGAACGTGAAAACATCGTCCATCACGCCGTACATGCTGCCGACGTGGTTGAGGTTCCAGTCCCAGTAGGTGTTGGATGTGAAGTCCGCCCGCTCAAACGGGTCCTGCATCAGGTTGAAGATCTTCTGCAGCCGCAGCGTCGTCAGCGGCTCCGCCCACACCTGCATCGTCCCGGGTGACCGCTGCTCGCTGAAGACGTACTTGTAATCGCCTTGGCGCATCCCTACCAGCAAGCCGTCATCGTCGGAGTAATAGAACTTTGTGCGAGCGCTCTTGGCGCCGTTGTTCTTGTTCGCCGTCCCCTCCACGCTGGTCAGGAACTTGGACTGGTCATGCCCGTCGAGGTGGACCTTGTACGTGTTCCCGTTCGCCGCGTACCCCTTGAGACTCTTACCGATGATGTCCGGCTCCCCCGCGATCGCGCACAGCGTCGGGATCCAGTCGTTGTGGCTCATCATCTCGTTGGTCACCGTTCCGGGTTTGATGTGCCCCGGCCACCGCACCAGGCACGGCACGCGGAACGCCCCTTCCCAGTTGGTGTTCTTCTCCGAGCGGAAGTGCGTCATCGCCCCATCCGGCCAAGTGTTCATGTGCGGCCCGTTGTCCGTCGAGTAAATCACAATCGTGTCGTTAGCGATCCCCATCTCGTCGACCGCCTTGAGGATCTTGCCGATCGTGTCGTCGTGCTCCATCATGCCGTCGATGTACTCGCTGTCCCCGTGCTTGTACCGCCCGCGATGCTCCGCCCGCACGTGCGTCCGCAGGTGCATCCGCGTCGCGTTGAACCAGCAGAAAAACGGCTTGCCCGCGGCGTGCTCGCGCTTCATGAAAGCGATCGCCGCATCGGAAGTCTCGTCGTCGATCGTCTCCATGCGCTTCTTCGTCAGCGCACCGGTATCCACGATCTTCTGCTTGCCGACCTTGCCGAACCGCGGATCCTCGGTCGGATCATCCACATCGGTCGCGGTGCACTTCAGCACCCCGCGCGGGCCGAACTTGGCGAGGTACGCCGGGTCTTTCGGATAATCGGGAAGCTCGGGCTCCTCCTCCGCGTTAAGGTGATACAGGTTCCCGAAGAACTCATCAAACCCATTCACCGTCGGCAGCGAGGGATTGCGATCGCCGACGTGGTTCTTGCCGAATTGGCCGGTGACATAGCCCAGGCTCTTCATGAACCCGCCGATCGACGGATCGAGTTGGCTCATCCCCATCGGCGCACCGGGGAACCCGACCTTGGTCATGCCGGTGCGGATGCCGTGCTGCCCGGTGAGGAACGCCGCCCGCCCCGCGGTGCAGCTCTGCTCGCCGTAGTAGTGCAGGAACCGCAGCCCCTCCTTGGAGAGGCGATCGATGTTGGGCGTGTCGTACCCCATCAGCCCGTCGCTGTAGCAACTCAGATTCGTGGTGCCGATGTCGTCGCCCCACAACACCAGGATGTTGGGCTTTGCTCCCTGCTTCACCTCCTGCTTCGCGCCGTCCTTCGCGGGCGCAGCCGAACCCGGCCCCTGCCCCCACGCCGTCACCGAAGCGACTCCCGCCACAAAAGCGAGCATCAACACTTTCAACATCTTCACGGGATGCCTCCTGAAACAAACCACCCCCGCGGCACACGCCCGCATCCTACCCCTCCTCGTGCCCACACCCAATTCCTGTTTCCTGCTCTCCGTTTTCCGCTTTTGCCCCGCCTTCCGCTCCCGCCCCTCTTCGATCCCTTCGCTCCTTCGTTGAAACCTCTTCGTCCCTTCGCGTACCGCCGCAGATTTCCGCGTTTCTGCGTTTCCGTTTTTCCCCCGTACAATCCCCCGTGCCCGCCGCCCCCGCGCAAAAACTCCTCTTCCGTCGCCGCCAGCGCCTCTCGCACGACCGCGAGTTCCAGGCCGTCTTCGCCGCCCGCTGCTCCTCCAACCGCGGCCCCCTCCGCATCCACGCACGCTTCAGCGGCCTCCCCCACACGCGCCTGGGCCTCTCCATCGGCCGCCGCTTCGGCAACGCCGTCGCCCGCAACCACCTCAAGCGCCTCCTCCGCGAGGCCTTTCGCCTGGAGCAGCGCCGCCTCCCCACCGGCATTGACCTCGTCATCTCCGTCAACCCCCACGACCCACTCCCCCTCGCCGACTACCGCGCCCTCCTCGTCGAAGCCGCCACGCTCCTCGCCCGCCAACTCGAAACCCGCCGCGCCAAGGAATCCGGCGCATGAACCACATCGCTCCAACGACTTCCACCACAACCCGCCGCCCGCTCTCCCGCGCCGCCATCGCCGCCGCGCTCGCCCTTATCCACCTCTACCAACACACCCTCGCCCACTTCCTCGGCGGCCGTTGCCGCTTCTACCCCTCCTGCAGTTGCTACGCCGCCGAAGCCCTCACCACCCATGGCCCCATCCGCGGCCTCTGGCTCACCTTCCGCCGCCTCTCTCGCTGCCACCCTCTCGGCGGCCACGGTGTAGACCTCGTCCCACCGGCCCGAGTCCCGAACAACTCCCGGTAAACACTTGCGTTCCGAGGCCGCCCGACGCAGAATGCTCGCAGCGGGTAACCTAACTTTGGCCCCGGAGCTGCCGCCGACCATGACCCGTCTTCCCGCCGCCAAACGCAAGACGCAGTTGCTCGAGGCCGCGGCCAAGGTTTTCGCCTCGCGCGGCTACTCCGGCACCACCACCGCCGAACTCGCCAAGGCCGCCGGCGTCAGCGAACCCATCATCTACCGCCACTTCGAGTCCAAACGCGACATGTTCATTGCCTTGGTCGAAAAGGCCGGCGAAGAGACCCTCGCCTCATGGGAAGAATCGCTCAAGGGCGTCACCGACCCCGCCGAGCGGCTGATGATCCTCATCCACGCCAACCCCATGGTGACCGTCAAGGGCCACCTGAAATACCGCGTGATCGTGCAGGCGATGACAGAGGTCGAAGAACCGCCCATCCAGGCCGCCCTCCAGCAGCACATCCGCACCGTCCACGAGTTCCTGAGCAAGGAGATCCGCGAGGCCCAGGCCACCGGCACCGTCTCCAAGCGCTTCACCCCCGAACTCACCGCCTGGGCCCTCATCCACATGGGCCTCGGCTACGGCGTCCTTTCCGCCCTCAAAGTCCCCGACAACGGCGTGGACAAGACCGGCAACCACGTAGACGACATCATCGGCCTCTTCATGCTCGCCGAGCGCTACCGCCGCCCGCAGGCCTAAAATCGCCCCGGATCTCACGATCCTTCGGCCCGGGGGATTCCCGCCCAAAGCCCTCCTAAACTCCTCACCCCCCACCCGTTCCTGCGTCGGGGACTGGAGCCGCTCGGATGCTCGGATACGCCACACTGCTCGCCGACATGGACTGGGCCCGCATCGGCACCGGGGTCATGTTCCTGCTCTTCATCGTCGCCTCGGTCCTGCTCATCCTGACCGTCCTCATCCAAAAGCCCCAGGGCGGCGGCCTTGCCGGCGCCTTCGGCTCGGGCGCAGGCTCCGGCCAGACGGCCTTCGGTGCCCGCACCGGCGATGCCTTGACCGTCCTGACCATCATCATGTTCGTCTTCTTCCTCGCCAGCGGCATCGCCTTGGCCGTCACCATCCGCCCCGCCAAGGCCGACGCCCAGAATGCCCAGCTCTCCGGCAAGCCCTCAACCGAGAAGCCGGCCGACAAGCCCGCCGACAAGCCCGCCGACAAACCTGCTGACAAGCCGGCCGACGGCACACCTGCTCCAACCACGACGACTCCCCCGACCACTGGCGGTACACCGGCCCCCGCGCCCACCGACGCACCCAAGCCGGCCGAGCCGAAGCCCGCCGATCCACCCAAGCCCTCGGGCGGCTGAGGTTCAACCCATCCTCGTGTAAGATCGACCGCCGCACGTTGCCGGGCCGCCACCGCGTCCCGCGCCCCGCGCGAGCGAAGGAGCGGCATTTGATCCGCAGCATGACCGGCTTTGGCGAGGCGTCCACCGAGGTCCGGGGCGTCCACTATTTCCTCGAGATCCGCTCGCTCAACAGCCGCTATTTCAAGGCCGTCATCCGCCTCCCCGACGAGTTCCAGGGCCTCGAGGCCGAGATCGAGACCGTCGTCCGCCACAAACTCAACCGCGGCTCGGTCACCCTCACCGCCACCTGCTCCGACGCCTCGGGCGATGCCGCGTACACCATCAACCACGCCGCCGTCAGCAACTACATCGCCCAGCTCCAGAAGGTCCCGCAGATCGCCGCCGGCAGCGTCAAGGTGGATGTCGCGGCGCTCCTCCAGCTCCCCGGCGTCCTCCAGCCGCCCGCCAACGAAGAGGACCGCCTCGAGCACGCCCGCACCGCCTTCATGAGCCTCCTCGGCAAGGCCTGCGACGGCCTGCTCGCCATGCGCCAGCGCGAGGGCACCGCCCTCCGCACCGACCTGCTCGCTCAGCGCGACGTGATGGCCGAGCAGCTCAAGACCGTCCATGCCATGAGCCCCAAAGTTGTGCAGGACTACGAGCTCCGCCTCAAGACCCGCCTCGACGCCATGCTCAAGGACGCCGGCCTCAAAGTCAACCCCGGCGACCTCATCCGCGAGATCGCCGTCTACGCCGAAAAGAGCGACATCTCCGAGGAGATCACCCGCCTCTCCGGCCACATCGAGCAGTACACCCAGATGGTCACCGCCAACGACGCCAAGCCCATCGGCCGCACCCTCGACTTCCTCACCCAGGAGATGCTCCGCGAGGCCAACACCATGGCCTCCAAGAGCGGCAACACCGACATCAGCCGCGCCATCGTCGAAATCAAGGGCGCCATCGACCGCATCAAAGAGCAGGTCCAGAACATCGAGTGAGCGGATTTTCATCGCTGGCAGGCCCCAATCCCCGGAAAAACCCGGGAGAATTGGGTAAGCACCCCCGCCGCCGGCACGCTCCCTGCTCCCCTACCCCGACCGAATTTCCTGCAACTTGTGCATACCGGGCGGCCCGGGGTGGTAGCATCTTCTGGGGTCATTCGACCCGGGGCGGAAGCATGAGCACACGCACACTCCTGACCACGACCGTTTCACTCGCACTCTGTGCCTCCGCGCACACCTCCGCCGATACTCCCGCCGAGGTCAGCAAGCTCGTCGATTCCCTCCGCGCCGACGCCGTCGCCCAGCGCGAGGCCGCCGCCACCGCCCTCGCCGACCGCCCCGACCTCGAACTCCCGCAGATCGGCGAAATCCTCCGCCGCAACGACCTGACCCCAGAGCAGCGTCTGCGGCTGGAGAACATCGCCCGCAACAAGTTCATTCGCTCGCCGCGCGGCGCGCTGGGGGTGCGATTCGCAGACCTCTCCGCTGAGGCCGCGATCCAGCAGACCTATGAGAAGTTCCCCTCGTCCAAGGTCCTCAAGCCCGGCGATGTGATCACCGCGATCGAGGGCGTTCCAATGATCAGCCCCGACGGCTCCTTACGCCCCAACTGCCGCCCGTTCATCATCGCCGCCGACCCGGGCGATTCGATCCGCGTCACCGTTCGCCGTGACGGCCAGACCCTGGACCTTGACTGTCCGCTCGGGAGGTTCAACGACTTGGACAATGGCATGCGCTGGGCCGGCGCCAGCGCTTTCCAACCCGGCGACATCGAAGCGGCATGGTCCATCCGCGCCGCCAAGCTCACCGGCAGAAGTGCCCCCGAGCCCGTAGCCAGCGGAGTCGCCACCGATGAATGGACGCCCCGCGGCCGCGCCCTGGTCGAGCGCGAAGCCGAGCAGCGCGACATGTCTGTCAAGGGCGCGCCGGTTGTCGCCGGCGGCCAGCCCCGCCCGGCCCTCCGCCCCGAAGAGATCACCGGCGTCTACGACAAGGAAATCCAGGTCAAGCGCTTCGATGGGCTGCGCCAGGCCCGCCCGGACCCGCGCACCGTCGCACGCCAGCGCGAACTGAACACCAGGATTACCCAACTGCTCATCGAGCACAACACCCTGCGGATGCGCGCCGACGACCCCAAGCTCCCCCAGGCCCAGCGCGACACCGCGCTTAAGGACGCCAACCGCAAGATGGAGCAGATCAACGAGCTCAGCAACCAGATGATGCTGCTGCCCCGCTGAACTTTGTCGCTCGCACAAATACGTGGCTTACGCCGGGACCAGCCGCGTCTTGGCCGGGCTGTGCCCGTGCTCGTCGAAGACCACGACCGTGTTCTCGCCCGCATGCAGCAGCTGCGCCGCCAGCAGCATGTGGGTCTGCGGCCCCACGTCGTGCCCCTTGGCCGTCTGCGTGAAGTACCGCCCCACGTGACGCCCGTTGATGTAGAGCTGGCCCTTGGTCAGACCATGCGTGTCGAACCGGAGCGCCGTCGGCGTACCGGTGACCGAGAAGCTCGCCTTGAACCACCCCGGGCCCTTGCCCGCGCCGCCCTTGCCGGTGAAGGCCGCAGCGCCCGGCTCCTCCCACTTGGCGAACGACCACTGGGCGTCGTCGGTGATCGGCTCCTCGCAGTCCAGCAGAGTCACCGACTCGGCGAGCTGCTTCTCCACCGCGTGCGCATCGCCGAAGACCGCCAGCTGCAGCGTGTTGTTCTGACGACCCAGCTTGTCGTGCTCGATCAGCAGCTGCCGCGGGCCCGACGGGTCGAACGCGCCCACCGGCGCGTCGTTGACCAGGATCAGCCCGCGCGACGGCCCGCCCGCGAACGTGACCAGCACCGGTGTCTTGCGCTTGCCGGGGATGTGCCACGTGAGCCGGCTCGGATCCGTGGCATCGCCCAGGGCCGTGTTGAACAGGGGCGAAACCACCATGAGCATGTCGATCGGCTGGCCGCGCTCGAGAGCCGGCCTGGCCGTCCGCAGCGGCTTGACGCTCCACGCGTGCGTCCCAAGCCCGCGCTTGTCGGCCTTGGTGACCCCGCCGGAAAATCGGCCGAGATTCTCGGCCAGCACCACCAGCGTCTGATCGCCCTTGCGCAGATTGAGCGAGCCGATCGGCTCGGCGCCGGGGCCGGCGCCGACGACCCCGACGGGCTTGCCGTCGAGGAACATCGCCAGCCGGTCGCCGCACTCGGGCCACGCGACGTCCACTTTGCGGGCGCTGTCGTTCTTGAGGGCGATGCGGTACCACCCGTAGCCGAACGGAGCGCCCAGCTTGGTCAGGTCCGCCGGGCCGGTGATCGACGCGTAGCGGGCGCTGGTGCCGTCCAGGTACGCCTCGGCGTCGCAGCTGCTCCAGTGGTGCAGCGTCGGAGTCTGCACAACCTTGTGCGGAGGATCGACGTGGACCGTCGGCAGGATGATCGCCTTGGGCTCCGCCGGCGGCGGCGGCGGAGCGCTGTGCTTGCCCTTCTTCACCGGCTTCTTGGCCGCGGCCTTGGCCGGGACCGGCGGCGGCGCGACGACCTTCGGCGGCTTGATGATGTTCGGGCCGACCTTTAACTCGCGGACATCGCCCGCGGCCGAGAGGAACGTGCACCCGTGCGCCCCGCGCGGGATCACCGGGTCGCCGTTGATGTCCAGGTCGATCGCCCCCAGCACCACGCCCTCGTCGAGCACCTGCACCTGCGACAGGTACTCGTCGCGGCAGATCACCACCAGGATGCTCTCGTGCTGGATGATCTCCGGCTGACAATATGTGACCATGAGTTCCAGAGG
>JBOHNM010000015.1:0-39713 GCA_050730675.1 Phycisphaerales bacterium
GCGTTATGGCGTGGCAGCCGGGAATACGGCGTTTGCTGGCTGGAAACGCCGTTTCCGCAACTTGAGGACAGAGCGGCAAGGGCGACAGGCACCAACGCGATGCGTCACGGCAGAGAGCGTCTATCTCCATGCCAAGGAGAACCTGCTCGTTTGGGGGTAGAGGGTGAGGTTTGGAGCGGGAGAGAGGGCGCGTCTCCCGCTTCATCAACCCGGTTGCTTCGCTTGGAGCCCCGCGAAACAGGGCACCGCTAAGACGGCCCCGACAACTGGAGCTAGTAGGTAGATCCACAAAGCTCCCATGTGTCCAGACACCACGGCGGGAGCGAGCGACCGGGCTGGGTTCATTGATGCCCCACAGATTGGCCCGGCGAACATAGCCTCAAGACCCACCACTCCTCCGACCGCAATCCCGGCCATGATGCCCTTCTCCTTCGGTCCGGACGAAACGGACAGGATCACGAGCATCAGCATGAGCGTCAACACCACTTCAAGGATGAATGACTGCCACGCGGACCCGGTGGGGATCGTCGCGCCAAGCGTTTCATTAGCGGGGAAAAGAAGCCGGAGCAACGCCGAGGCAGCGAACGCCCCAACCACCTGGGCGAACACGTATTGGGGCAACTCCCGCACTGGGAATCGGCGGGCCAGCACGAACCCGACCGAGACTGCGGGGTTGAGATGAGCGCCAGACACGTCGCCCAGCGCGTAGATCATCGCCATGACCACAAGCCCGAATGTGAGGGCCACTCCGACGTGCGTCACTGTCCCACCAGTCGTCTGGTTGACGACGATCGCGCCGGTCCCTGCGAACACAAGGCAGAACGTCCCCAGTGCCTCCGCGAGAAGCTTGTTCATGGGGTTCGGTCCACTTCGTCCAACCATTGGTCGATGCGGGCCGCCACCTGGTCGCGTACCTCGCGGAACTTCTGCAATTGCTCTGCTTCCGTGCCTTCGAATGCGGCGGGGTCATCGAACGGCCAATAGAGCGTTCGACCTGCGAAGGGGTAAATGCGCGGGCAGTGCTGATTCGCTCGCTCGCACACGATGATCGCGGTTCGCACCGCCACCTTGCCCAAGAAGTCCGATGACGGCTTGGAGTGAAGGCCACGCGTATCGATGCCTGACTCCTCAAGCACGCGAAGCGTGAGCGGATGCACGCCCTTCGGCTCCATGCCCGCGCTCGCTACCTCGAACCGATCGCCGGCACGGGAACGGAGTATTGCCTCGGCCATCTGGCTGCGTGCCGAGTTCCCGGTACAGAGGAACAGCACAAGCGGCTTGTGAGTCTCGCCTTCCATGGTGTCACCGCGGTTTCCGAGCTGATACGTCAAGGCTCGTGATGTAGTCGCTGGGTTTGGTTCCCGCAGGCAGGGACTCGACGATCTTGCGGTAGAGCGGGTCTTCCCAGTTCGTCATGGCGTCGATGTACTCGGGCTTGGGCGTAAGCACGATGTCGGTGAGGCCGGCCGCGGTCGCCTGCTCGCGGGTCTCCTCGACCAATACAGCGCCGGCCACGCAGCCCACGAGGGCCTCAACATCCTCTTTCACGGATTCGGGCAAAGGGCGGACTAGGGAGAGGTCCGACACCGCGACGCGGCCACCTGGCTTGAGCACGCGGAAGATTTCTCGCCAGACCTGCGGCTTGTCCGGCGAGAGATTCAGAACGCAGTTGGAGATCACCACGTCCACGCTCGCGTCGGCGACGGGCAGATTCTCAATCTCACCAAGCCGGAACTCGACATTGTTCAGCCCCGTTTGCTTGGTGTAGGACTCGATGTTGCGGCGGGCCTTCGTCACCATATCCGACGTCATATCCACTCCGATGACCTTGCCGGAAGCACCGACCTTCGGTCCGGCGATGAAGCAGTCAAAGCCGCCTCCTGCGCCGAGATCGAGCACGACCTCGCCGGGCTTGAGCGAGGCGATCGCCGTCGGGTTGCCACACGAGAGGCCCATGTTGGCGCCCTCAGGTGTCGCGGCGAGTTCCCCCTGGGAGTAGCCGATCGCGGCCGCGAGTTGGTCTGGAGAAAAGGTTGCTGGCCCGCAGCATCCGCCGCCCGCTGATGACTTGGACGACCCGCCGCAACAGCTCGACACGGGAGTCGTCGATGCAGTCTGCGCCGCCGACCACGAACCGCTTTGGGCGATCTTCGCGTAACCCTCTCGCACCTGCTGACGCACGGCGTCATCGGTGGCAGCGGCAGTGCTCGCCGCTTTGGTGCCCCCACAGCAATCGGGGCCGCAGCATGTGTCGTCTTGCGTCGTCATCGGAATCTCCAGTTTGGTCAATGGGCGAGAGTGCCAGCGGCCACGATCGCCGCGGGCAGAGTTTCAACAAATACACGGATCTCATCCCGCACGCGTCGATAGTGCGGCATGGCGTCCTCGTCGTTCTTCGCCCCCTTGGCGAGACGCGGCGGGTCGTCGAAGCCGACGTGAACAATGCGAGCGCCGGGCATGATCGGGCAGGACTCGTGAGCCGAGTCGCAGACCGTCACCACCACGTCGAACGCCACGCCGATGTCCTCGGGTCGCTTCGAGGCGTGCTTGGAGATGTCCACGCCCGCCTCCTTCATTGCCCGCACCGCGAGAGGATTCAGGCCGTGAGGATTGGTGCCGGCGGAGTACGCGTCGATCTCGGAAGACTTGAGGGCTTTCGCCCAGCCTTCGGCCATCTGGCTCCTGCACGAGTTGCCGGTGCAAAGGAAAAGCACGCGGAGGCGATTAGCAGCACTTGCCATTGCACGCCCCTCCCTTCCCCCCAGCGGTCGGACAGCACTCATCCAACGCATCCGCGAGCGAACGGAGGGAGCGGGATAAGTCCGTGTATCGGACGCGGTAGAACATCGTTCTCCCTTCCTTCGTCGCCTCCAGCACACCCGAGCGAGCGAGCAACGCCAGGTGTCGGGACACCACGGAGAAGTCCACAAAGCAGCACTCAGCCACTTCGCCGACGGAGCATCCGCGTCCGCACTTGGCTATGCACGCGATGAGGGATACCCGCGTAGGGTCAGAGAATGCCTTGAACAGGACGGGGTCCAGAAGGTCGTCCAGCGGTCCGCAGCAAGCGGCGGCGGCCTTGGGCGTCGCGGGCACTCGTCGTTTGCGTACTTGCGTCATGGTGCAAGTATTGGCGTAACGGCACGAATCGTCAAGAGTTCAAACACGGTTCAAATCCCGTCAACAGTCAGGCCGAAACCGCTCGAAAACACTCAGTTTTGGAGCAGCGTTTGGACTACCGCTAGATGGCGTAAGTCTTGATTCCACAACGAGAAATCCCCTCGACGTGGTCGTCGAAGGGCTTGTTCTCTCGAAGAATCGGGGTGACAGAACACCAATAGAGCTTTTCTTGGAGGGTGTTAGGGAAACGGGCTTTGCCTGAGGCCATTCGATGCACATCCAGAAGGTCCCCGATGAGCTTGGATTGCAGCTTGGCATTCCGACTGATGACCTCGATTCCCTCACGCAACCGCTGGGGGTCATCGGCGGCACCGGGATCTTGAAGAATACGCACCCAGCCGGCGATCGCATTGAGAGGGTTTCGCAGCTCGTGCGATAGCACGGCGATGAAATCGTTCTTGCTCCGGTCGGCCGCGGACAGCTCCGCGTCCCTTTGCCGGAGTTGTTCTTCCAACTCTCTTTGCTCGGTCTGATCCCGGAGCACCTTCGTGAATCCGATAAGCTCGTTCTGATCGTTGCGGATCGCGCTCGTTACGCCGTTGGCGAAGAAGCGGGAACCATCCTTTCGCTTCATCCACCGATCGTCGCTGGCGCTGCCATGGTCCGCTGCGGCCTGAAACTCACGCTCCGGAACGCCGGCGTCGACATCCTCCGGCGTAAAGATCATCGACTTGATGTCGCGGCCGACAAACTCCTCCTGGGTGAAGCCCAGCACTCGCAGCACGCCTTCGTTCCAGGTCATAGCCCGGCCCTGCGGATCGATCCCGATGATGGCGTAATCCCGGACTTGCTCGACGAGCGTGCGGTACTTGTGCTCTATCTGATACACCGCCTTCTGTCCGGCTCGGGTTTCCGGCGGCGTTGTTGTTTGTAGATATCGCTGGCGGAGATCGTTTCCTTCAGCGCATCTGCCCGCAGCTTTCGATGATCCACAGTTGGGCGGTCAGTTCCTCGAGCCCCGTACGCCGCGATCTTCTCACGCTCCCGTCGGCGCAGGCGGCACTTCGAACGCGATGCAGTAGTGCGACGCGTAGATCGGGAACTGCACGTCGAGCCGGTATCCGCGGAAGCCCGCCGGGTCCCATTCCAGTTTGCCGAACGTGTATTCCAGCAGCTCGATGTACCTGGGAATGTGCGAAAGACGGGCTGCGGCAAGGTTCGGGGGAAGGAGGCGGATCTCGTCGTGGGTCGTCAGTCGATCGGGCTCGCGGCCGGGGTCGCCCAAGCGAGCCACCAGCCCTCGTTGCGCGACGGAATAGACCAGCAACTGAGGCGGGATGTTCGGCCACAGGTCCTTGTGCAGGAAGAAGTCAAGCGTCGCCCGTTTGGTGGGGATGCCGATGGTGTTGCCCGCTCCCCGGAACGCGCGCGTGCCGGGCGCTCGAACGATCGTTGCAGGCAACGATCTGCGGTCGGCCATGACCAAGTCAACAGCCGATCGCATCCCCACGTCGTCCCCTGCCACGTGGTAGTCGATCGTTCCTTCTCTTTCCTGAATCTCAAATCGCGGCGAAGGGTTTGTCGAGAACTCCGGCAGCAGGGCCGCCTGCGGACCGTTGATCGGCGTGCCATCGAGGGTGAGCACCGGGTTATCCGGTCTGGAGTGGTCGTAGCTGGAAATGACGATCCGGGCATCGGGCCGCACGCGGCGCACCCCGAAATCACCGTTGAGCACCGCGCGGTCAATGTTCCTGCCGTCGGGTGAAGGCCGGTAGATTACCGTCGCCACGGCCGCTTCGATCGCGAGCCCCCTGATCTGGCTCATCGCTTTGAAGGCGGCCTGCCTGCCGGCGAGGTCCTGCTTGCGGCGTTCCTCAGGAAGGAATGCGTTGAGCATCGCCTCAAGTTCGTCACGGTCTCCCGCCTCGGCCTCGGCGAGTTGCTCGAACGCCTTGAAAGCGTCCGACACTCGCTCGGTGATCGCGGCGGGCACCTTCCGGCGTGCGGCCGCGGTCAGCAGCTTCTTGATCGAGACGTCGGCGGGCACGTGTATCCCAGCCCCAAGGGGGTTGTGTGCATGAACGATGCGGTAGAGCTGCCAGGCGAGGAGGTGGTTGACGCCGAAGGCCTTCTCAACGTCGGCGATCTTGCGGATACCCGTTGGTGCTGCGCTGAAGAGGTCTGCCAGTGCGTGCTGGATTTCGCCCAGCACCTGAGCGGCGACCTGCTCGAAAGATGCCTGCGGTGCTGGGTGGCCTGCCCGGCGGGCGCGGTGGGGGATGGGGGTGGCCGTCACGGATGTTGCGCGGGTTGTACGAGCGCGTGCAGAGCGCTTTTCGGTGGACACGGAGCACATGGTACACACCTGTAGAAGGGGGGTTGACGAGTGTTTTTCCTGCCTGAAACCACAAGGTACTTCCCTTTTGACAGAAGGTACAAAAAAAGTACGCTACTTTTACAAATCTTCTTGACGGCGTGTCGATCACCTGTATATTCGTGGTGTGCGGCCGTCCGCGGCGTGCGTCCGCTCGCCATCAGCGCGGCCCTCCAATCGAAAGGACACCCACGTGAAGCGAGACCTCAATACGTCGAAGATTTTCGTTCTGGCCTTGGCGATGGCGGCGGGAACCGCGTCTGCGCAGAACGCGATCGTCAACGACCGTCCCGGCACGTTCGTCGACATCTCGACGATGGGAGCTCACAGCCTGGTCAATGGCGTCTACTTCAATAACGGATTCCGTACGTTCACCACCACGGTGACCAACGGCGTGTTCGCCTCGACGGACGTGGGTCTCTGCTCCAACGGCTTTATCCAGTTCGGCGGCGGCGACTTCTTCTGGGCGGATCCTCAGAACATCACGATCTCCCCGGGGACCACCAGCCCCATCGAACCCGCCACCACACAGACGCTCTTTCTCTACTGGGACGACCTGTTCATTCCCGAGGGCTATCCCGCGGAGGTCTACTGGAAGGAGGACGCGGCGACGGCGTTCGGCCTGCCGGCTGCGCTGGGCAACGTGCTGATCGTGCAGTGGCACCACGTGCCGCACTACCACTTCGGCATCCCCGACGGCGAGGCCACGTTCCAGGTCCAGATCTATCAGAACATCGTCAATAACGTAGCGGCGCAGATCATCTACAGCGACGTTGTGTTCAATTCCCTAGACTACGACAAGGGCGCGACTGCGACGGTCGGCTTCGCGTCGGGCACGACTGGCGGCCCCTCCTCCGTCAACAACGTCCTTTATTCGTACGACGCCGCCGGCAGCATCAACAACGGCGACGTCCTGAGCCTACTGACGTCGAACCTCTCGCTCGCGGCGTCGGGCGCCGTGACCCCCGGCACATTCGTTTCGCCGGGCGATGCCGTTCTCTACGCCGTCACCGTCAGCCCGGCCGAGCAACCGACCAGCACCGGGATCATGGTCCACGCGAACCTGTCAGCCGTCGGCGGGCCCGCCAGCGCGGTATTCCACGACGACGGTCTCGACGGGGACGCCGCCGCGGGAGACAACCTCTTCTCGTACGCTCACACGATCCCCGTGGGGCACGCGGGCGGCGGCAACACACTGCCCGTGATCGTGACCGACGCCCAGTCGCGCTCGGCGAGCGCATCGATCTTCAGCAGCGTCGTGCGCGACGTCGGCACGATCGGCTCCACGCTCATCAGCACCACGCTCAACTTCGGCGGGCCGAGCGAGGTTCAGTGGCTGAGGTTCACGACGCTGGCCGGCTGCGACCCGACGACCAACTTCCTCGACATTGACACCGAGGGGACCGCGCTCTCGGGCGCCGGTTCCGACCCTAACGCCACAGTGATCGGCTTGTTCGGCGCGGACAGCGTGCTCTACGCCAGTGACTATCACAGCGGGTCGGGCTCGTTGTCCCAGATCTCGTGCGGCGCCATCGGCAACCCGCGCCCGGCTGTCGGCAACGGCCTCCCGTACACTGGTTCCGACGCCGCCAACGGCAACTACCTCATCCCCGGAACCTACTACCTCGCCGTGGGCATCTTCGACATGGTGTTCACCCCCGTCGGGTTCGGCGCCACCCACTTCGACTCGACCCTCACCACCGGTTCGGCCGGCACCATCACCGTCAACTTCAACAGCAACCTGCCCGGCGCTGCCGGGTGTGGCCCGGCGGACATCGCCTCGCTCGGCGGCACGCCCGGCGCCGACGGCCAGCTCACCGTAGACGATCTTGTCTACTTCCTGCAGACGTTCTTCGCCGGCGACACCGCCCATGCCGACATCGCCTCGCTCGGCGGCACTCCCGGCCCGGACGGGCAGATCACCGTCGATGACTTGGTTTACTTCCTCCAGACGTTCTTTGCCGGCTGCTGACCGTCCTCATCCGGACTCAGCCGGTCGTGGGCCGCCCCCAACCCTGGGGCGGCCCTCTTTTTTGGGAGGTGAGAGCCGTCGCCACGCTGCTCGTGGAGGAAGCATGCTGTTGTCATTCGCCGTGGGAACTCTCTCTCGACGCAGCACCAATGCACAACGACCGGCCGCGAAGGTTGGGCACGTCCGCCGCGCACCGGCGCCGTCCTCTATATTCGAGACCGATGCACGGTGCGTGCTCGACCAGTTCCGGCTGGCCGTCTTGCGTGTCGTCGAGGCGACCCCCGGCGGGATCCGTCGCGCCCTACATTCGCGGCCAAGGACATGCAGGTGGGGGATGGGCTGTCCTCGATCAAGCTCCAGCTCGACATGCTGGACCGCTCGCACGACGAAATAGCCGACCTCGCGGCGAGAACGTTTGAACTCTCGCAAACACTACGAAATCAGTGGATTTCGGCTGAGTACGCCACGAAGCGCCGAATTCTCGAAATCGTCTGTTTGAACTGCCGTCTCGACGGCAAAACCCTCGTCCCCAGCATGAGAAAACCCTTCGACATGCTGGTCGAAGGGTTACTCGTTTCACAAAGCAGGAGCAACAGACGCCAATAGAACTTTTCTTGGAAGGCGTTAGGGTTTGGGAGCTAGCAATTCGCCGGTTGGTGGCTGGAAGCCTGCCTTGGGAGCTCGGCGAGTGCATTCAGCACGGCGTTCTCTCGGCACGAAGGCCGATCCCCCAGTCGCTATGCTCGCCATCAGCGACTGTTGCCGGGCACGGTTTCGGGGGTTGACTGAATATCGCAGGCTCGACGACACCGGCGCCGTACGTCACGGCGACTGGCTCGTCTATCGACATTGCTGGTCGGAGAGAGAGACTTCTCGGGGGGATAGAGGCTGAGATTTGGAGCGGGAGAGGGGCGCCTCTACAGCTTCATTAACGCGGTCGGCACTCTGCTACGGCCGGCCAACCCCCATGCCATTGTCGGCCGAACTCGCGGCGAGTCAGGACCCCGCGTCTGCATCGGAACCCGGAAGGGGGATTTCCATCGCCGTCGCTGCTTTGACAGGGTCAAAGTACTCCCGAAGCTTCAGGATCTTGCCATTGCGAGAGCGCAGTATGAACAGATACTCCTGGCGATAGACCCGACCCGTGCTCTTGACCAGTGCTTCCGCCCTGACTTCCGCAACTGCCAAGTCCGGGTCGGCCATCTCCTGCACGCGGACATCGTAAAACTTGAGCCGCTCGACTGCTCCGCGGAACCAGTTGATGTGGCGGTTGACCTCGCTCCGACCAGAGAGGCGGGCAGGATGTCCGAGCGAGGGGGCATACACCAATTCCCACTCGATGTCATCGTCAATCAGTGTCTCCCATGTCGCGGGATCGTCCACCAGGGTCTCGATGTGCTTTTGTGCCAGACTGGTGGCGGTTGTCACTTCTTCTCACTCCTGCTCCGACCTGAATCTTGAGGGTTCACGATGCCATCCGGTTGCTTTGGAGGAGCCGGCTCCTCCGGCAACGGAATGAACTCGGTCGCATCGCCCGGGACGATCGGGAATCGGCGATTTCTCCAATCCTCCTTGGCTTGCGCCAACCGTTCCTTGGATGATGACACGAAGTTCCAGTAGATATAGCGGGGCCCGTCCATCACCGCGCCACCGAGGATCATCAAACGCACGTCGTCGTGGGCAACCACCGTCACGTTGTCACCCGGACGAAGGATGAGCATCTGCTGCGGCGGAAAGCGGACCCCGCCGATCTCAATGACACCGCGAAGCGTGTAGATCGCCCGTTCCTCGGTCGTCGCTGGGATCGCGAGCTTGGCGCCGGGCGCCATGCAGACGTCAACATAGAGCGCAGGCCACTGTGTCACCACGGGCGATCGGACGCCCAAGAAGTCGCCCAGGATCAGGCGACCCGAGAGCCCCGCTTCGTCAAACGTCGGGAGGTCTTGCGCAGCGGTATGGGCAAACTCGGGACTGCCGTTCTCCTGCGACTGTGGTTGGGCCAGCCAGCTCTGTACGCCGAAGATGCTCGAGGGGCGTCGGCGTACGTCCTCGCCAGTGCGTTCGGAGTGAACGATCCCGGCGCCGGCGGTCATGAGGTTCACATCACCGGCCTGGATGCGGATGTCGTTGCCCAAAGAGTCCCGGTGATCAAGTGAGCCGTTCAGCAAGTACGTCACCGTCGTGAGCCCGATGTGCGGGTGCGGTCGTACGTCAATGCCCCGGCCGCTCAGAAACTCGCCCGGTCCCATCTGGTCCCAGAAAATAAACGGTCCCACCATGCGCTTTGAACGAAAGGGAAGTGCCCGGCGCACCTCGAATCCCCCGATGTCGCTCGCGCGGGGGAGGATGACCATCTCCACACAGTCGGGACATTTCAGTTCGGCGTCGGCTTCAGCCGTTGGTAACCAGCTCATGGGCGTTCCTTGGGGCGCATCGGTTGTCACCACTCAATACGGGCTGGCCGTCGGCCGGACAATGATCTCGCTCACGTCCACGTCGTCTGGCTGCTCGATGGCGAATGCTATCGAGCGTGCAACCGCCGATGCGGGGATCGCGATGCGACGGAAGTTCTTCATCTCCTCGCGGCCACCCGGGTCGGAGATGCTCTCGGCCAGTTCTGACTCGGTTACGCCCGGCGAGATCACGGTCACACGCACGTTGGTGTTCTCCTGCCGAAGCCCCTCGGAGATGGCGAGCACGGCGTACTTCGTCGCGCAGTAGACCGCGGCGGTCGGAGAGACCGCGTGACCGCCGATGGACGAGAGATTGATGATTTGGCCGCTCCCCCCCTCCCGCATGAGCGGCAGTGCCGCGGCGATCCCGTGGAGGACGCCGCGGATATTGACGTCGATCATGCGGTTCCACTCGTCGACCTTGAGCGCGTCAAGCCGCGACAGTGGCATGACGCCGGCGTTGTTGATGAGCACATCGAGTCGGCCGAACCTCTCCGCAGCGGATCGTACGAACGCCTGCATGTCCACGAGGTCGGTTACGTCTAGGGCCCTGGCGGCGGCGCTTTGGCCTCGGGCCACGAGTTCCGCAGCGATCCTTTCCAGGCGATCCGTCCGCCGCGCGCCCATCACAACGTGGGCACCGCGCTCCGCCAGTAGGCGGGCGGTGGCTTCGCCGATACCGCTGCTGGCGCCGGTGATCAGAACGACTTTGTCCTTGATGCTCGACATGGTGTGCGTTCCTTCCGACAACGGACGCCCTTCGCGGGCGAGCCTTGGTTTCACAGATTCTGCGGCTTGAACTTCTTCCGGCGGTTGATCGTTCGGCCGGCGACCATGAAGACGCCCTGGCCGCGGTAGTGGATCGTCTGAGGCGACTTCACGGAGGCGGCGACGTGCGCCTTGACGACCTGCCAGATGAACAGGCCGTATTTCGGGATGTGCTTGGCATCGATTAGCTGGCACTCAAAGCTGGCGTAGCACTCCTTGATGGCCGGGGCCTTGACAACCACTCCGGGCACGGGGGTGAGCCCGAACTTCTGGAACTTGTCGATCTTGTCGCCTGTGCTGTTGCCGATGCCTACAACCTCGTCGATCAGATCGACGGTGGGCACATTGATGACGCACTCCTTGCTCCGCCGGAGCATCTCGAAGCTGTGATTGCCATCCCAGATATACGTGCCAAACAGCGCCGGCGAGAAGCCCAGCATCACGTGCCAACCCATGGTCATGATGTTGGTCTTTCCATTCCACTCGGAGCTGACGAGTACAATCGGGCCCGGCTCAAGATGTTCTCGAATGCGGCCCAGCGGGAAGTTTGTCTTGCGGAATGCGGTCATGAGTCTACTCGCTGCTTTCAGGTCATCGTCGGTCCGACCTGCACGCTGTACCCGCCGTCGGCCATGACGATAGAGCCCACGAGGAAGCTGGCCTTCTCCGATGCCAGAAACGCCGCAACCTCGGCGATCTCTTCCGGCTGCGCTGCTCGTCCGATGGGGGCGTTCTTGCCGTGTTCGGCAAGGAACTCTCGACCCTCCGGCATGAAGTGATTCAGCAGGTTCGTGACCACATCCCCGGCGCCCACGGCGTTCACGCGGATGCCGTGCTTCGCGTTCTCCACCGCGAGCACACGGGTGAGCTGTGCAAGGCCGCCCTTGGATGCGCAGTAGGCGGCGATCTGCGGGAAGCCGAAGTAGCAGGCGTAGGAGCCGATATTGACGATGGCACCACTCTTCTTCGGGATCATCAGGCCCAGCGCTTCCCGGGAGTGCAGGAACACGCCCGTCAGATTGACCGCGATGATGCGGTTCCATTCCTCGATCGTCATCTCGGTGGCCGTCTTGTAGATGATGGTTGCCGCATTGTTCACGAGAATGTCGAGCTTCCCGAATCGATCCGCAGCGAGGGCCACTACTCGTTTGGCGTCGTCCTCTGATGCGACGTCACCGACGAACGGGATGATGGACTTGTGCCTTGCCCAGAGCTCGTTGACCTCAGGGTTGATGTCCTCGGCGATGACAGTGGCACCCCCCGCAGCAAGTAGCAGCGCGGTGGCTTGTCCGATGCCGCTCGCCGCTCCGGTGACGATGGCGATCTTTCCTTGGAAGGTCGTCGACTTGCTGAATGCGGGTTCTTTGGTTGCGTTGGTCATGGTGTTTCCTCTACAAGTGTTGTGGCCACGACGCCGGTGCTGCCGGCATCACGAAAACTCGAAGCCACCGATGGTCATGCCGCCGTCAACGACCAGCATCTGACCAAAGACGTAGCTGGCGTCAGGGGAGCACAGCCACACCGCGGCCGCGGCAATCTCATTCGGATGGGCACCACGCTTGGCGGGGATGGCCGTGTGCACGTGGGCTGCGAAGCCCGGATTCTGGGCGCTGTTTGAGCACACCATCGGCGTCTCGGTCCATCCAGGGGCAAGAGCATTGATCCGGACGCCGTGCATGGCGTTCTCCATCGCGGCCACCCGCGTGAGCCCGTGAACGCCGTGCTTGGAAGCGGCATAGGCGCACATGCCACCCGGTCCGGTCAGGGCCGCTACGGATGCGGTATTGCAGATCGCGCCGCCGCCCCCGCGCTTCATCAACGGCAGTTGGTATTTCAAGCCGAGAAACACGCTCTTCAGGTTCACCCGCAAGACGGCGTCAAAGTCGTCGGCCGGATAGTCCTCAATGCGGTGAGCGCCGCCGGTAATGCCCGCGTTGTTGAACGCCACGTCCAACCGCCCCGCCTCATCGGCAATGCGAGCCAGAAATGCGGCCTGCTCTGCTTCAACGGAGACATCGACACGAGCAATGTGCGCGGTGCCCTTGGCCTGAGCAATCTGACTCTGTGTCTCGGCCAATCCTCGCTCGTTGAGGTCCGCGGCATACAGGATCGCCCCGCGGGAGGCGAACAGTCGTGCGGCCTCTCGGCCGATGCCGGAACCGGCGCCGGTCACCAGCACCACCTTGCCGTCAAAATTGCTCATGTTTGCCGGGGAGCCTGTCATACGGAGCCTTTTTCATTCGAGTCGCTGGTCAGCTGCCGGAGCAGGCCGTAGAAATCGAAGTAGGAATCGGCCCGGGCGATCTTGCCGTTTTCCAGTCGATAGACGTCGCAGAAATGCACCTCCATCCGCCGGCCGGTCGGCTGGAGCACCCCCGCGGGCGAGTTGAAGATGCCCAAGTGCGTACCCCGTCCGATGCCCTGGGCAACTACATGGTCTCCAAGTGCAACCAGGCTCCGTACCTCGCACGTGGCATCCGGAAAGATGCTGAACCAACTCTTCCACGGGTCGATGATCGCTGAGGCGCCGGTGGACGTGAAGTTGAAGGGCACGTCGAGCCATTCGCTTGAGGGCGCTCCAAACTCGGCTATCGCAGCGAGATCCTTTTGATTGACCGCCTCGTACAGGCGTCGGATTCGGGACGCATTGTCATGTTCAACCATTGCCGTGCCTCCGTGGTTGATGAGAGCGGATGAAACGAGTCCGAGTGACGCGATGCCGCTTCATGCTCACGGCTCAAAAACGCCGAGCTGCCGAAGGCCCGTCATCCAGTCCTCCGTGTGCCAGGTCCGGACGATCAGCCCATCCTTGAACTCGTGGATGTCCACGGCCTGGATGGCCATCGACCGGTTCTTCGCCGGGAAGCCCATGAACATCGTCCTCTGCGTCCCCGTGATTTCGGAACGGACGACAACCTTGTTGCCGTCCTGGAGTATCTCCTTGATCGTCACCTTGAAGTCAGGAAACGTCGTGGTGAGTTCAGGCAGGATGTGCTTGATCCCTTCGCGCCCCATCGGCTGACCCGGGGCGGAGGGGATATCCACCCAGTTCTCGCTCAGCAGGTCGTCGAGAAGCGACGGATCCTTCTGATTGAAGGCGTCGTACCAGCGTGTAACGTCAGCTTTGTGGTTGTTCATGGATGGACCACTCGCACAGGAGCAAAGGACAAGACACAGGGGGATAATCGCTAGGAATTTCATCGAATCCTCTGATGAAGGTCGTGGTGAACAAGTCGGCGCGCGGCATGCGGGACGCCGTCTAGTGCGAAGGCGGCGTGGCGAGCAGCTGCTGCTCCCAGAGGAAGCTCGTTCCGACGACACCCCCGTGCTCCACATAAGTCTGCGCGAGAGCCGGCGCGGTATTCGTGCGAGCCCAGTCGCGCTGAAGTTCGCCTCCAAAGACGAGCCAGGTAATGGGCACAGCGCCGGCCTGAACCATGCGCTGGATCCCCATCTCGTGGGCTTCCACGCTGACGCCACCGGAAGCGTCTGTCACGATGTAGACCTCGTACCCTTCGCCCAGCGCTTGGATCACCGGCATTGCCAGACAGATTTCGGTCCAGAGCGCCGCGATCACGATCTTCTTCTTCCCGGTCTTTTTGACCCACGCAACGACGCGCGGATCTTCCCAGGCGTTGATGAACGTGCGATCGATGGCTTTTTGCTCTGGAAACACATCCTGAAGCTGCTTGATGAGGACTCCGCCCTGCCTCTCCAGCACTGTGGTAAACAGCGTGGGAACTCCGAACGCCTTCGCGGTCTTAGCGAGGCCAACGGAGTTGTTTATGACCATCTGCGTTTCGTGACTGCGCAAGCCGCAAAACTGGAACGCCTGATGGTCGATCATCATCAGGGCGCAGTTGTCGGGCGTGAGAAGTGCGTCAAGGCCGGTCTTTGGATTGCGTGTTTCATTCATCGTCGTTCTCCCGGATCGAGGTGTGCCACAGCCATCGCGATTTGTCAATGGTGACATCGCACGCCCCATCAGCCGGCGATCTGGCGACCGCCGCTCTTCGGGCGTTCCACTACTGGAGAATCGCAACACCGTGCCAAAACCGGCGAGGTCGTCGCAGTTTTTCTGACAAATGTCTGAGGGGGGAACGACGCCGCGCCTCGAATGGTCAGGCTGGTGTGCCCGAAACGATCTCCCGCAGGCGGGAAAGCGCCCGGTCCGCAAGTCGCCGAACGGCGTCTTCGGACCGCCCCAGTTCGGCAGCGACCATCGCGACTCGTTCGCCGTTGAGATAGACCCGCCGGAGCACCAGTCGGTAGTCCTCCGGGAGGCGTGCAAAACCGCACATCGTCGCGCCAACCGCTTCACGGGTGCGAGCCGCCCGGCTCGGCGTACCGCTCAAGGTTAAGTGCTGGTCAATGAGCTTCTGGTAGGAGGAGGTGTTGGAACCAGCCGGCGCGGCTGACCGTTCCCTCGCCACGTCTCGCTTCTGAGCCCGCAGGCGACGGACCTGATCGACGTGGCGTCGATCCACGATCTGCGCCGCCCAGTAGTAGAAGGAGTCCCGTCCGCGGTACTCGAACAAGCGGATGTCGGCAAAGATGTCGAAGTAGGCGTCTTGAAGCACATCCTCCGGGTCGAGCTTGCCACCCCAGTCCGGCCCCACCCGACGCACGGCGTGCTCGTGCAGACGGTCGTGATAAAATGTCAGCAACCGTGTGAGCGAGCTGACATCGCCGGCGGCCGAGGTACGACAGAGCACCTCGAGCTCGCCGTCTGAGATCTGCTTGGAGGAACTCGAGCTCATCCTAGAATCGTACGGCAACACTGGGACTTTGAGCAGTTGGTGCGAGTGTCTGAGGAGCCGTCATGTCAACCGATCAGCCGGCCGACGTGGCCTCACTCATTCAGCGGTTCTTCCAGTCCCGGGCTCAGGGACGGCGAACGTCTATCGACGAGGTGCTGGTCGAGTCAGGCGTCCACCCCGATCCCCGCCTCCGTACAAGACTCATCTCCGACATTTCGGAACGCCTTCGCGAGGGCAAGGACGATTGGCGGGGGGAATATCCAACCGATTCGGGACTTCCGGTGCTTCCCGACATACCGGGCTACGACCTGATCGAGGAAATTGGCCGCGGCGGAATGGGCGTGGTGTACGAAGCCTATCAAAGGTCCACCTGTCGGCGAGTCGCTGTGAAGTTGATGTCAGCGCAGACCGCCGCGGACGACGCGGCACGACGACGGTTCGAGCGCGAAGTCGAACTGGTCGCGAGGCTCCAGCACCCCGGCATCGTCTCCGTGCTCGATTCGGGCGTGCACGCGGATCACCCATACTGCATTCAGGAGTTTGTCGACGGCGTGACGCTCGATGTCTTTCTTGCGACAGTCGATGGTTCCGCGGATCGGGTCGAGGCACGCCGGCTGGACACTACCCTGCGGCTGCTCATCGACATTTGCGATGCGGTTGAGTATGCCTACCAGCGCGGCGTCCTGCATCGAGACCTCAAACCGTCAAACATCCTCGTGGACCGCCGTAGCTCTCCCCGTATCGTGGACTTCGGCTTGGCGAGGGACATCGATCCGACCTCTTCGAAATGGCGGGATTACACGCTCTGGGCTCCGGGCGAGCTACTCGGCACGCTCGCGTATATGGCTCCGGAGCAGACGCGGGGCGCGCTCGGTGAAGTCAGCATCCGCAGCGACATCTATTCCCTCGGTGCGATTGGGTATGAAGCACTGACGCGTCGGCTTCCCTGCTCCATCGAGGGAACTCTGCCGGAGTTCTTGCAGCGGCTTGAGCACCATGAACCACCGGCTCCGTCCTCAATCACCCGTGGGCTCTCGGCCGACATCGACGCGGTCGTCCTCCGGGCACTGGACAAGAACCCGTCACGGCGGTTTGCGTCCGCTGCCGAGTTCCGAGATGACTTGAAGCGGATCGTCTTGCACGAACCGGTTCACTCTCGGCCTATTGGTCCTGTCGTGCGCACCGCACGTTGGGCCCGCCGTCGCCCAGCACATGCGGCGTTGCTGGTGACCCTGCTCAGCCTGGTGTCAGTGGTCGCGGGTATCAGCATCTGGATGGGGGTTCGCAGCGCAGCCACGGCTCAAGCCGTTGAACGCGACTTGCGCGACGTCGCCCAGTTTCAACAGCGATCCTTGTGGGTGGAGGCTGGAGCCTCGCTGGAACGAGCCAAAGGGCGCCTCGGTGATGGTGCTGCCGCCAATCTTCGCTTCCGCATTGATGAGGCAGCCCGAAATCTCAGACTGGTAGCGCTCCTGGATGAGATTCGACTATCGCGTGCTGACTTTGTGAAGACTGACAATCCCGGCTCCGACGCGGACTCTGAGTACCGAGAAGCGTTCGCTGATCTCAATCTGACGGAGCCGCGGGTCGATACGGCGCTCATCTCTGAAACGATCCGCAACTCAACCGTGCGAGATCCCATCATCTCTGGGTTGATGGACTGGGCTTCCGCTACTTCCGATACCGCATTGAGCGAGCGCGTACAGGATGTTGTGCGCCGCGTGAATCCTGTTGCCTGGGAGGAGCATGTGCGCGATCCGGATGCATGGAGCACTCCGGCAGGTCTTGCAGAATGGATCCGCTCCGTTTCGCTCACGGGTCAGCCGGTGCACAAGCTGACTGCAATGAGCCACAGGGTGGCTGACGCGGGAGGCGATGCTGTTGCGTTCCTCAAGAGAGTTCAAAGGGAGCACCCCGACGATTTGTGGGCAAACCTGGAGCTCAGCATTGCCCTTCGATCCAAGCCCGCTGAGGCAATCGGATTCGCTCGCGCCGCAGTGGCACTTCGGCCGAGTTCTGCGGTCGTGCACAACAATCTCGGGTTATTTCTCGCCGAGAGCGGGAAGATGGACGAGGCGGTAGGCTACTTTGAGGAAGCCGTTCGTCTGAACGATCATCCGGGTGGCCACATTAATCTTGGATATGTCGCGATCAAGCAGGGGAACCTCGCCACAGCGATTGAGCACTTTGAAAAGGCGTTGAAGAAGGGCGTGAAGAATCCGTTCCTCCACAATGGATATGGAATCGCTCTGAAGGCACAGGGCCGACTCGATGACGCGATTGGTCAGTTCGAGAGAGCGCTCGCCATTGATCCGAAGCTGCCCGTAGTACACTGCAACCTCGCCCAGAGCCTGATCGATGCTGGCCGGGTCGATGAAGCGATTGATCACTACGAAGCCGCCACTCGACTGGATTCGGCCGACATCGTCACTCAGGCGAAGCTCTGGGCCCTCCTGGCGCGGCAAGGACGGTTGGAGGATGCGCATGCAGGATGGCAACGCACCGTCGCGACCAATCCATCGCAGCACACGGCCTGGTTCGGCTATGCCGAACTTTGCCTGTTCCTTGGACGCGAAGAGGAATACCGCACAGTGCGACAGGAATTGCTCGCGCGGTTCGGATCAACTTCTGATCCCGTCGTCGCTGAACGTACAGGCCGTTCGTGCTTGCTCCTGCCCGCGACGGATGACGAACTGCTCCAAGCTGTGGAGCTCTGCGACCGGTCGATCGCCGACACGACATTTCGCGAGGCTGCAACTTATCGACCGTATTTTCTCTTTGCGAAGGGTCTCGCCGCTTATCGCCTGGGCCGGATCGACGAGACAATCACGCTCATGGAAGGCGACGCGTCCACGGTGCTTGGGCCCGCTCCTCGTCTACTTCTCGCCATGGCACAGCAGCGAAAGGGGCTTCATGCCGAAGCTGTTCGATCGCTTGCCGCGGCCAACTCGTCCTTCAATTGGAGTACTGCACAGGCGACCGATCAGGAGAAGTGGATGTTCCACATCCTCCGGCGAGAGGCCGAGGCACTGATCGCGACTGGCTTCGACCAGTAGCTGAGGCACTTCTTCGGGGCGATGACCTCCATCGGCAATGAACCCGACGTCGTGGCCCTTTCGATGGTGGAGTTCGCGGGGTCAAATGCCGGTCCTTCATGGTCAGCCTGCTCGGTGCCGCGTTGCTGCTTCTTCCCGTACTGGCGCTGCATTGGTGGCTGCTTATCACGAGCGGTCTTTGATGAAGTCACGTACGCTGGTCGCGCCGCGGCATTGACATCAACGAAGCCCAGAGTTCAAATCCCGTCACCACTCACCCAAAAAACGACCAAAACGAGCACTTTGGTCGGAGTGATTGAACCGCGAAGTCTGCACGCAAACGGCTGTGCCACAAGCAGAAAGCCCCTCGATGTGCTCATCGAGGGGCTTTACTCTCAGTCAAATCGGGGTGACAGTACACCAATAGAACTTTTCTTGGCAGGCGTTAGGGTGTGGCCAGTCGAGGTCCGCCGTCTGTGCGAGCCACAGGCCCATCACATGGGATCGTGTGCTTCCGCGTATTCTGGTATGCAAGCATCGACGCCTCGTGTCCGGAGGTTCCCATGGGCTCAATCCCCCGCCCCGATCTTTCTGATCGACCGCTGCAAGTGACCTGTGAATACACGGTCAACGCCAAGCCAGAAGAAGTCTTCGCCGCCTGGACGAAACGCTTCGACATCTGGTTCGCCCAGGTCGGGACGCTTGCCATGGTGCCAGAGCCTGGGCTGCCATACTTTTTCTACAACCGGGACGACTGGGGCAGACATCCTCACTACGGCCGATTCCTCGACGTAAGAAAAGACGAGCTCATCGAAATGACGTGGATGACGGGAAATGGGACCAGCGAGGGAACAGAAGGAGCCGAGACGGTCCTTCGGATTGAGCTTGTCCCCAAAGGCAGGGCTACCCAAGTCCGCTTGACCCACTCCGGTTTCGTCTCCAACAGATCTTGCGACGGACACCAGGAGAACTGGCCTCTCGCCCTCAAGATTTTGGACGAAGCCCTGTCGTCATCAACCTCTTGAGCTGCCTTTCGGGTCACACACGCTCCCACGTCGACGCGAGTGCTTCTGCGGCACCGCGACGATCACGCGGTGCGTCCGCGACAACGGCCACTACTGCTGACATCTCCTGACGTGGCCGCACTTGAACAGGAATCCAAGTCGGAATCGGGACAGCCTCTTGCGAACTTCTCAGTGAAAGTTCAAACTCAGCCCGAAAACGCCAAGATGCAAGATGGCAGGACGCATTTGAACTAATCGCGTAAACACCGATGGCTTCGGCACTTGCCGAAGCCATCTGGTCCGCTGAATCGGGGTGGCGGGATTTGAACCCACGACCTTTTGACCCCCAGTTTTGGGCGGGGATCGGCGTGGTGTGCTGTGGGGCGCGCGGGTTTTGGGTGTGAGTTCGGCACGGGGACGGGTGTGATTGGGTGCGTGGTGTAGTGTGATGTTGCGGTCATGCGCCGAGCCAGGTGAGCACTGTGCTGATGGCGGCAGCGATGAAATACAGGGCCGTGAGCGCCCCGAAGATCACGGCGCCGGGCCAGCAGAAGAACAGGCAGAGGACCGTGCACAGCGCCAGCACGCACCACACCAGCCAGATCGGCACCAGGTGGCTGGGGCGCTTCACCCTCACGATGATCACGGGGGCCTGGTTGGCGTAGGGGTCGCTCATCGGTTCCATATCGGCATCTGTTCAATCGGTGTCGCCACGTTGTTCTTCCACCAGATGCGCGAAATGGTGTACAGAACGCCGACCGTGATGAGGTTGCCGATCACAATCGCGGTGATCAGCGACTTCATGAAGCCTTCCGGGAACTTTGGGCGGGTGGGGTCGGGCCCCGGCTTGCCCATGCTGGCGGGGTAGCGGCTCATCGGCCACCCCCCGTGGTGCGGATCTTGGCGGAGTTGGGCTGGAGTGTTGGGCCCTTGGCGGACTTCAGTGGCACATTGGTGGGTGTGATCTCGGTGACTTTGGCATCCCCGTAGTCGGTCGCCTTGGCGACTGCTCGCGCCCCGTCCAGGTCCTGCGGCATGATCCGCGGCGGCAGGTTCTGCCCCCAGTCGTCCGCCATGACGATCAGGCCGTTGATCACCATATCCGTGCCTGCGTTCTCGATCAGGTGGTCCAGCCACCGGTGCGCCGTAGCGGCGAGGCTCTCCGGTGTCTGGCGGTGTTGCTCGAGCATCTCGCGCAGCCGGCCCCGGGCGAGCGGAGAAAGGCTCACGGTCGCGCCGTCGATGCGCGGTCCCAGCGGTCTGTAGCCGGACGGCGCCGCGGGCACGGTTTTGTGCCGAGCCCATGCGCGTTCGGTCACGCCGGTGGCCTTGAGGTAGCGCTCGAGGTCGTCGCCGAGCATCGGGCGTTCGTCGTCCAGCGCGACCAGCACCTGCATCGCGGTCCGCTGGGACCAGGTGCAGGCTTCCTTGGCTTCGGCCTGCTGGATGGTTTGTTCTGACCGCTGCGAGCGCTCGGCAAGCTGGCGCTGGGTCCAGCCGCGGTGATCCCGCAGCTGCTGAAGGAATGCGCCGAAGTGCTCTTCCGCCTTCTTCACGGGAGCATTGAACACCCCCGGCCCCGCATTTGAGGCCGACCCACCCGCAAACTTATCCACATTGTGAGACATTGTTGAACTCTGGGCTAAATTGGGCTAATCTGTGCCTACTGGCCGATGAGGCTGGTCGGTCAGGAATCGCCCGGGTGTCGGCCCTCTACGCGTTGGGCCGCCTGCCCGAAGCTGGCGGACTGGCGGGAAAGGTGCGGCCGAAAGGGCGCGCCCGACCTTTGCGGGACCCGGCGCGGGGACCGTCTTTGCATTGCACACACCTGGCACTTCGGGAGCACAGGCACGTGAACCACCTTCAGGCACCACCGACCCCACCGCCCGGCATCGTCATGGCCGGGCCCGTGCAGCTGTGCGTCGGCGGCGGAACCGTTCAATTCACCACGCTGGACGAGGCCGCCAAGCATGCCCACACGTGGTACGCCCAGATCACCGAGCGGAGCCGGGCCGAGGTGCTGGCCCGCACCGAGTTCGGCCGGATGTGCCGCGGGCTCAAGGCCCACCTGGGACACGGCCGGTGGCTGGGGTTCTGTGATGCCCAGGGATGGCACCCCAAGACGGTGCAGAACGCGGTCGCCCTCGCGGAGAAGGCCGACGCTGGGATCATCGACCCCGCCGCGCAGACGAGTCTGCACCGCGCGGAGATTGCCGCGGGCATCCGCAGCCAAGCAAATACGATCGTCCGTTCGCTTTTGGGAACGCCGCCGCACGCCACCGATGGCGTTCCGTGGCGTGCGGCAAATACGAACGACCGTTCGTATTTGGATGTTCCACGCGGAACCCTGCCGCCACCCGGATCTCGCTACGGCGCTGAGCAGTTCATTTATGACGCGTGGCCGCAGCGGGTGCGGGATGAATTCCACGCCGAGAACGAGCGGCTGAGCCTGCAGCACGCCGGGTCGTGGGACCCCAAGGGCTACCTGGGGAGCCAGCCCGAGTGGATGTGCAACGACCCCGAGCATCGGGCGTGGCTGGACCTGGGGCACCGCGGGTATTGGCCCAAGCCCACGGTTGTGCCGGTGACGGCGGAAGAGATCGCGGCCGAGGTGAAGGCGTTGGGCGATGACGGCGAGAACAAAGGGCCCTCGGCGGCGGTGACGCTTGCAGGTGAACCCGCCGCCGAGGAATCCCCTTGCAGAGAAAGCGATGAGGGCGAGCCGGTCGCGGTGCCGGGCGATGCTGAATTGGAAGTGGCCCGGTTCGGTGGCACGCTGATCAAGGCGCCGCCGGCGGTGATCCGCGAGATTGAGGACGCGCAGGAGCAGCTGACGCTGACCGGGCTGTTCGCCGAGGCCGAGAGCCGGCTGGAGCGGACGCTGGAACGCGTGCGGCACGGCGACGTGAGCGAGGACCAGGCACGGCGGATCGTCAGCTTTGTGGACGGGGTGCTGGCCGAGGGTGCGGGGCCGGACCCGCTCACGGCGTTCGGGGCTCGTAGCGAAAGGGGGGCAGTCTGAATGCCCACCCGCAAACCCATCCATGACCAGACCGAGGGCCCCATGCTCAGCCGCGAGCGGGTGGCCGAGATCCTGTACCCCGGCCGCACCATGAGCCGCTGGTGGTGGCACCGCCTGACGCACAAGGGCGTGGGCGGCAAGGGCAAGCCGCGGGTGAAGCTCGGCTACCTGGACCTGCCCGGCCGCCAGGCGTGCACCATCGACCAGCTCTACGCGTTTGTCGCGGCCCTGCAGGGGCCCGAGGCGGCCCGGCGGATCCGCCACGCGTGCGCCGAGGCGGCGCCGCGGCACGAGAAAAGTGGGCGACGGGTGCGGCGGGATGCCGGAGAAGGCACGGCACTGGGCACTGGAAAGACAACCCGGCGGCCGGACGCCGCCGGCAATGGGCACGGACGCTGTGGACGGAACGGGGCGAAGGTCAGGCCCCGGCCGGCTACCCCCGCGTGATGCGTTGACGGCGCATCCGCAGGGTTTTTGAATCTGAATGTTCGCCGGCCCTTCGCGGGCGCACTTGTGGTGCGCTTTCGCGGCGGGGTATCGGCTTGCCCCTGGAGGCTTGGTCATGGCACAAGTATCACGCCAGCCTACCCACCGCGCCAGAGGGGTATCGGGGAGCAATACCCACCCCTCGCCGCAGGCCGCCCCCCCCCAGGCCCCCCGGCTGCGGCCCACGGTCGTGTCGGTGGTGAAGGGCGTGCTGACCGTGGCGAAGCCGGGGGACGCACGGGTGAGCCGCAACGTCAAGAAGGGGTACGCGGAGGATGCGCTGGGCGCGCATTTCCACGAGATCGCCAAGCGCTTTGTGTGCGCGTGCATTTCCTCGGGGTGCACGCACGAGCAGATGAGCAAGGTGGCGGGCATGGCGAGCAAGACGCTGCTGGCCCATTGCCTGGAACCCAAGATGGACCGCAACTTCCGGTTCGTGCACCTGATGAAGTTGCTGGCGTGGGACCACGCCCCGCGGGCGGCGGTGCTCGAGGCGATGGGGGCGATGGCCCGCGAGTGCGGCCTGGTGGTGTGCGAGCAGGCCGAGGCCGAGACCCCCGCGGCGGCGGTGCAGCACCTGGGGCTCGAGGCCAGCGACGTGGTGGGGAAGGTGAACAGCGAGATCCGCGCGGCGACGGCGCCGGGCTCGCCCGGGGGCGTGGGCCTGACGCCGGCGGAGGCGCGGCGGATCGCGGCCCGCGCCGGGGATGTGGCGGGCGTGGCCCACGGGATTGTGCGGGCGGCCGAAGAGGCGGCGCGGGGGAAGTAAGGTGGGGCGGGAAGGCGGTTGTACACAGAGGACACAGAGTTCACAGAGAAAGGCGGACACCATGAGCGGAAAGAGCAATCGGCGGGCGGATAAGCAGGGCGGCAAGGCGCGGCGGAACATCGGCAACCGCAAGGCCCCGGGGAGGAAGCCGGCCAAGGTGGGGAAGGGCAAGGCGTTTGCGACGATCGATGATGATCCGTTCCCGCTGGAAACGCTCTGTGTGCTGAGCCATGGCGGGCACCAGGAGGGGGATTGCCAGCGGTGCTACCGCGAAGTGCTCGCGTTCCTGAGCGGTTCGCCGCACGGGACGAGCGGCGGAAACATCTCTCCGGTCGTCAGTGAGGTGGGGATCCGGCTGAACGACCGCATGACCGGCGAGGAACGCAACGAGTTCCTGAACCCGCTGCTCCGCCCGGCCCTGGGAACGCTCGGCACAGCGGAGCACGAGCAGACTCGGAAGTACATCGTGCAGGACTACGCGGTGCGGATGTTCGCCCCGTTCCGGCTGCGGCTGGCCGGACGCGATGACCTGGCCGAGAGGCTCGAGGCGCTCAAGCCCATCGCTGACGTAGAGACACTGCGCGCTGCACGCGAACTTACGGCACAGATACGTGCCGACGCCGCCGCCGCCGACGCCTACGACGCCTACGCCGCCGCCTACGCCTACGCCGCCTACGCCGCCGCCTACGCCGCCTACGCCGACGCCTACGCCGCCGCCGACGCCTACGCCGCCGCCGCCGCCGCCTACGCCTACGCCGCCTACGCCGACGCCTACGCCGCCTACGCCGCCTACGCCGCCGCCTCGCCCCGCCTCCTGCCCGCCCTTGCCCGCCTCCGCTCCGTCGCCGGCTGCGTCGTCGGCGGCGGCGTAGGCGTCGGCGGAGATATGTGCACGCCGAGCGAAGCGAGGCGGGCAGTGATGGCGATCGCGGCGAAGATGCTCCGCGAGGTGATCAACGTGCACCGCGTGGCGCCGAAGTCGTGGGGACGTCCGCCGTCCAAACTTCCGTGCCTGGTCAAGGCGGCCTGAATTGGCGGGGAGCGCGAGGGGCGGCACGCCCCTCGCATCGTGAAGCACGGAGGCGTGGATGGGATTCAGGGAACGGATGGGGCTGATCGGTCGGGAGCATAGACCCATGCAGGACAAGCACGGCAACACCATCATGGATGAGCGGGAGCACCTGCGGCAAGAGGTGGCGGGGCGGGGGGATCAGCCGGTGGTGAATCCGTTTGTGCCGAGCGGGTCGGCCGCGGCGACGTCGCTGGATGAGTTGGTGGCCGAGGCCCAGCGGGTAGACGCGAAGCTGCGCACCCAGGTGGCCCCGCAGCTGGAGCTGTGCAAGGCGCTGGCCGCGGCCGGTCAGCTGCTGGCGGACCTGGCCCCCGTCCTGACGGGGGTGGGGTGGGCGTGGCGGGCGGACTCGCACGGGCGGGCCTGGATGGAACGCGGCCACCGGCGCGTGTGCCTGTGTCTGGTGCCCAAGCGGAGCGGCGAGCCGGAGCACTGGTCGGTGTTCACGCACCTGCCGGGCGTGGTGGTGGAGGACGTCGGCCCCAGCTCGGTGCTGCGGCACCTGGTGCTGATGGCGGTGGGCCGGTGGAACACGCTCGAGATGGCGGGGCGGGCCGGGAGCCATGCCCGGCCGGCGGGCGGCAGTGTGGACGTGGCGGCTTGACGGAGAAGGCACTGGGTCGGCCAAAGCGGCGAAAGGCACGGTTCTATGGCGGCACGGGTGATGAGTGTGGGTCATATGGGCGGGGGCGACACCTCCGAGGTGTCCTTCGGCCACAACGGGCGCATGGTCGGGATGGTGGTGGGCGTGGGCGGCTGGAGCGTGCCGCTGGCGTTCCTCAGCCTGACCGATGCGCGGGTGGCCAAGAAGGAACTGGAGCGGGCGATCGAACGGGCGGAAGCGGAGGCGGTGGGGACGGCGGTGGATGAGGAGCGGCACCCGCCGGCGCCGCAGCCGGCGAGCGACTCGGCGGCGGGAAGGCCGCCGTAATGCGGGTTTGTACACAGAGGACACAGAGCAACACAGAGTCAAGGCAGTGAGAAAGGCGGGCAGGGTGATGCGGTTTCAGCGGACACGGGCGGCGTTGGAGGTCACGCGGAAAGCCACCGCGGAATACCACGAGGCGATCAAGCGAGAGTTCCGCAAGGGGCTCAAGGTGTCATGGATGCACGGTCGGCACGAACGCAGAGGCGTAGTGGTCGACAGGGATGGCGGCGAACGCGTGCTTGTGCAGACGTCCGCCACAAACAAGATGGTCTGGATCAACGTGTGGAATTTGCTGCGGTTCGACGCTTTGGGCAGGGATTGATCGGCGGGGTTGCAGGGGGCACGCCCCCTGCACAGTGATGTGATGGGGTGAAGGACCACGTAGGCGCTGAGTGTTCAGCGTCGGCCCGGCTGGTTGGGTGACCATCAAGCGTGATTTTTTCGAGGCATGTAAGCCAGAAAGTTTCACGAATGAGAAATCGAAACAAACCCGACCGGTGCGGGCCGGAGTTGAAAGAGGCGGGAAGGCACTGGGCATTGGGCACTGGGCATCAGGGAAAGCCAACAGACAGGAGCACGGATATGCGGACGGCACTTGGATTGGACACGCTGAACATCCTGGACGATGGACGGCTGGTCAGAGCGTTTGAGGTGGAGTTGAAGCGGCTGGTGCAGGATTGCGTGGACCGGCCCGGGGACGCCAACGTGCGCAAGCTCACGATGGAGCTGACGCTGACGCCCCAGCAGGAGGCCGACGGGTCGTGCGAATTGGCGACGGCCGAGGTGGCGATGATCGGCAAGATCCCGCCGCGGCGGAGCAAGTCGTACCAGGTGGCGGTGACGCCCAACGGCAAGGCGATCATCAATCCCGCCAACAACACCAATATCGCCCAGGGGACGCTGGACGAGCTGAACGACAATATGGACCGCGGCAACGGCGAAGGAAAGAAGCCGAAGCCGGGCTGAACGCACACCACGGAAGAGAGCCGGCGGGGATGCGACGCGACAACCTCCCTGACCCGCCGAGCACACACCACCACCGATCCCCGCTTGACGGCGGGGCCGGGATTTCCGCCGCCGCGTTGGCGGCATCGCACTCAAGAAAGGACGCGGTATGGACCAATTGAAAGACGCGGCGCAGTTTCTGTTTGACAAGGGCCACGCGAGCAACGCCAAGCCCATCACGATCCCGATCACGCAGGACACCGACGGCCGGTACCTGCTGGTGGACTCGGCCGGCAAGCACGAGGTGGTGATCCCGCAGATCCGCCCGCGCCAGTACCAGGCCAAGAGCCTGGACGCGGTGGTGGACCTGGTGAACCACTTTGCCGAGCGGCTGGGACCGGCGGCGCCGGCACGCGCGGACGGCACCGCGGCGCAGGAGATGGACCGCAAGGCGGGCCGCATCTTTGTGTGGATCGGCGGTGAGGCGATCACGGTGCTGCTGGACGAGGGGAACCGCCGCGAGCGGGTGAGCTTTGCCCTGAGCCTGTCCAAGGGGTTCGAGTTGCTCACGGCGTTCGGCGAGGCGGACGAGAAGGATGAGCCCGAATCCCACAAGCAAAAGGAATTCATCGACCTGCTGCGGCGGCAGATCAACGGCATGTACGCGCCGGGGGACATCATCACCCAGGTCCGTGGGATCAAGTTCGCGCGGAACGAGCAGGGCCAGAGCCAGGTGGCGACGGGGCGCGAGAGCATGGGGGCGAGCGTCGAGGCTTCGCTGGTGGGGGCCGATAGTTTCCCCGACGACCTGCTGGTGAACGTGCCCGTCTATGACAACGTGCGCGACGAGGTGGGCCGGCTCTACATCCAGCCTGTGGACTGCTGCCTGGACATCAACCTGGTCAAGCAGACGTTCATGTTGCGGCCCAAGGCGGGGGTGATCGAGATGTGCCGCCAGGTGGTGGACTCCACGCTGCGGGCGGTGATCACCGAGCGGACCAAGGCGTGGGCCGACCGCGTGTTTGTGTTCTGCGGCAAGCCCGAGTAATCAGACTCTCCTCCGCCCGGCGGCGCCGAGAGGCGCGGCCTGGCATTGCCTCAACGCACAGGAGTGGTTCAGTATGAACGATGAGCTTTGGTATCGCGGGGCGGAGAGCACGGACAGCAGGATCGTCCTGCACAGGGTGAAGCTGGTCCCCAATGGCGAGACCGACAGACAGGGCCGCGTGCCGGTGGCATTCGCCGATGGCACGCAGGACTGGGTGCCGCGCGGTCAGCTGTTCGCCACCAAGGCTGAGGCGGTCGGGGTCTGATGATGCACAGGCGTGACGCGAGCACGAGGCAGCGGGCGCCGCCTGGCGGGGCGGTGTTTCCTCCGCGATGGATCATCTTCTTCCGCGTGCCGCCGGCCCATCGGCTGGCGGCACGTTTTCGGGTGACGGGGCAGAGACAACGACTAAGAAAGGCGGGCGGTATGGCGAGTGTTCTTCAAGTGTGGGTAACCGAGTTGAGTCTGATGCAGCAGAGCGTGCTGATTGCGGCGGTGCGCGGGCCGGACGGGATCAAGAAAGACCACGTCGCCAAGGTGCTCTGCCGGTTCCTTCGGCGGTCGTTCCTTATCAGCGCGTTTGAGGGGCACGCTCTGCTGAGCCCCGATGAGCCGGGCGGCGGGAGCTTTACCGGCCCGTGTTCATGGCCGGGGGGGATCACTGCGGCGCTTGACGAATACCTGCGGTGCGTGGACGAACTGCCGCACCACTTTCAGCTGCACCTGATGCACGCCGCCGAGATCCTCGGATACAAGCACCCCAACCCGATGGTGGGGGAGTGGTGGCACAGCTGCTATCTGCGGCTGGTGAATGACCTGCACCTTCAGCCCGAGAGCGAGGCGGTTATGGACAAGCGGCTCGGTGATCGTGAGGGAGATTGGCGGTCCGCTGAAGAGGTGGTCGCCCGTTGACACTCGGCGGGGGTGCGGGGGCGGCGGCCCCTGCATCGTGGAGCACACCAGCGTGGAATGTAGCGGTTCGGTCCAGTGGGTTGGCACACGTGGAGGCACAGACGTATATGTATGCGGCACTCTTTATCGCGGGGTTGGTGGTCGGGGCGCTGGTGATGTTCGTGGTGTTTGTGTGCGTGGCCGGGCGGGCGGAAGCCCCGCCGGTGGACCCGGGGCCGTTGGGTGAGGACGCGCCGGCGGCCGATCGGTTCCGGCCGGATCCGCACGTGTACACCGGGGACGGGTGGCTGGTCATGCGGCGGGAGAACCTGTACACGATGCACATCACTCGGGATGGATTTCCCATTGTTGGGTGCGGCGTGCTTTCGGTGAACGCGGAGGATTGCGACCCCGAAGATCCGGGCGCTTTGGTGAGGGTGCGGACCGAGGACGGTGATGAATTCAGCACGTACAGCTGGAACCTCTATGGGACGCGCGAGGCCGCGGAAGCGGATAGGGCGGCGGGGATCGTTGGCGATGCCGAGCTGCGTGCGATTGCGAGAGGTGACATTTGTGCGGGGGGTGCGGGGGGCGGCAGCCCACCCGCCCGAGCAACGGGTGCCCTGATGGTTGAAGGTGTGCCGGTGAGGCGGGGGATGCATGGCCTGGTGTGCGAGGGGTGCGGGGAGACAGTCTGCGATGTCACGGCGCGCTGGGCCGGGATCGCTATCGGCAGCCCGTCGGACAAATGTGCCGTGTGCCAACCGTGGCGGCAACGCATCAACGCGATACACATGGCGAACATGTACAAGGCCGTTCGCGTGGACGGGACGGTGGTGCAATCATGAGAGCGCTGGGCATTCAACAACCCTGGGCGTACACGATCCTGCCGACCGGCCTGGTGGTGGCGGGTGTGGGGGGGCAGGTGGAGGGCCCCAAGTGCATCGAGAACCGGACCTGGGGCGAGGGGTTTGTGGGGCCGCTGCTCGTGCTGGCCAGCCGGTCGCTGAGCCGGGACACCAAAGACCTGCGGGCGTGGTTCGCCGAGTACCTCCCTGAGTTTGTGCTGCCGGCCAAGGGGACGTACCCCACGGGGTGCATCGTCGGCGCCGTGTACGTGGCGACCACCACGCGCTCGAGCGGCCATGCGATGAGCAGCACCGGGCGGCCGGGCGGCGGGGCGGACCAGGCGAAGTTCTGCGATTGCCTGGCGGGCACGGTGTACTGGGCGATGAAGGACAAGGTGGTGTTTGAGCGGCCGATCCCCTGGCGCGGTGAGCTGAAGCTGTTTGACGTTCCGCTGCGGGTGGTTGAGGACCAGCTGGCGGGGTGGAAGTGGCTCGGGGTGGCGCGGGAGAGGGAGGGGATGCGGTGACGCTGTACACCGATATCGACCCATACTGCTGTGCCGTGCTGGGCGGGCGTGTCGAAGACGGCAGCCTGCCGCCCGGCGACGTGATGCTGGCCGACGTGCGGCACCTGAATGCCCAACTGCTGGCGGGGTATCGGCACGTGCATTGTTTCTGTGGCATCGGCGGGTTGCCGCTGGGGTTGGCGTGGGCGGGGTGGCCGGCGGCGTGGTCGGTGGTGACGGGCGGGTTTCCGTGCCAGGACATCTCTTCTGCGGGCAAGGGCGCCGGGCTGGCGGGCAAGAGGTCGGGCCTTTTCTGGGAGCTTCACCGTGTCATTGGGATACTCGGACCGGATGCGTTCGTTGTTGAGAACGTCGGTGCTCTCAGCAGCCGCGGCCTGGACGTGGTGGCCGCTGCGCTGGAGTCGCTGGGATACGGGCTCGAGGTGCTCCGCGTGGGCGCTTGGGCCCTCGGAGCCCCCCACGAGCGTGAGCGATGGTGGTTTGTGGGGGTGCGGGGAGGAATCGCCGCAGCAGCCGCGGCGGAGCTGGACCCCGACGCGGATGGACTGCGAGCAGTCCGGCAGCGCGGCGCGGGTGGAGAGCCTGACGGCGGCGGCAAGGGCCTACAGCCCGACGCCCACGGTATCGAACGCGGCGGGGAACGGATACACCCGGGACAACGGCGACCCGATGAAGCCAAGGCCCACACTGGTGGGCCACGTGCGGGAGGGGTATTCACCGACGCCATGCTCGAGCCGGGTGAGCAATCGGCTGGACACGACGTGCAGCGGGGACGGGCGGGAGAAGCCGAACACGCTGGGGTGGGCGATGGCGGCCGCCGGGGAGGGTGCGGCCCGATCACCGACGCCGGCGGCGAACGATGCGGCGCGGGGCGGGGAGACGGTGGAAACGCGGCTGGCGAGGGGGGCGAGCAGCGGGGTGAACCTGCGGCAGGCGATCAACTACTCCGCCACGCCAACGGGGGCGAAGGGCGGGAGCACCTCCCGCGGCGGGAGTCGGATCGGGGAGCTGCTGCTGGGTGGGCAGGTCCGTGCCGCGGACCCTGGCGGCGGGTCGATGACGAGTGGCAGTACGCGGGGTCGCCGGTACTCGTCTACTCCGGCGGCGCAGGACGGGGGGAACACATCGCTGCCGCCCTCCCAGGCGGAGCGAGACTCGCTGCCGCCCTCCCAGGCGGAGCGAGACTCGCTGCCGGGCGACCTGATCCGACACGGGGGGGCAGCGAGCCCGGAAGGGGATGGCCCGTCCCTGTGCTCCCCGGATTCGTGCAGCGTGAGTGGGAATTCCCCCGGATCCATCAGCGCGGCGTGGGAAACGCAGTACATGGGGTATCCGGACGGATGGCTGGAAGTCTCAACAAGTGCGGGGTCATGGCTCTCGGGAACGCTGTCGTACCGCAAACGGTCGCCGCCGTAGCGGCCGGGCTGGTGGCGGCGCTTGAGGGGAGGGCTGTGGCGTGAAGGACGACTCTGGATACATCCCTGTGGCGGCGGTGCGGCAGCGGCGCGCGGAATACGAGCAGAGGCTGCGTTTGCTGGACGCCGAGATCGATGGCCGGAAGCGCGAGCAGGAGTCGCTCCGCGTGCAGATCTCGGCCCTCAATGAGCTGGAGCGGTTGGCGGTACCGATGGAAGTTCAGGATGCAAGCGCGCCAGCGGATGTGCGGTCATGACCCAGGCCCCTGAAATGAAGATCTCCGCGCTGGCGCCGTGGTTCGGCGGGAACCGCTCGGGCGCCGGTGAGGTGGGCAAGCTGCTGGGGCGGCTGGCCTGGTGCGGGGTGGTGTTCGCCGGCGGGTGCGCCGAGCTGCCGGAGATCGACGCGCGGGCGGGCGTGGCCAACGACCTGCACTGCCACCTGATCAACCTGGCCCGGGTGGTGAAGGACGATCGCCTGGTGGTGGAGATGCTCGAGCTGGTGGACGGCATGCTCTTCCATCCGGTGGAGTATGCCGAGGCGCAGACGCGGTGTGTGGCACGGGTGAAGGGCGCCGAGGTGGCGGCGTTGCCGGGTGGCGCGGGCGGGCTGTTCGGCGGCGAAGATGAGCCAGCGCCAGCGGCGATGATGATGCCGGACGTGCAATGGGCGGCCGACTACTTCGCGTGCTGCTGGATGGGGCGGGGCGGGTCGGCCGGGCGCGACACCGAGTTTCAGCAGGGGCAGGCCCTGCGGTGGACGCCGAGCGGGGGCGGCAGCGCCAAGCGGTGGCGGAGCGCGGTGGAGAGCCTGCGGGCCTGGTGCCATGCCCTGAAGCTGTGGGAGTTCACGCGGCTGGACGCGTTCGAGTTCCTGGCCCAGTGCCGGGATATGGCCGGGGTGGGGATCTACGCCGATGCCCCGTGGCCCGACGACGGGGACCGGTACGAGTTCAAGTTTGACACGGCCAAACAGCGGCGGCTGGCCAAGGTGCTCACGGGGTTCACCACCGCGCGGGTGGTGGTGCGGTTCGGTGATCACCCGCTCATCCGCGAGCTGTACACCGAGGCGGACGGGTGGCGGTGGCATGCCCTCGAGAGCAAGAACCAGCAGGGGAACGCGGTGGCCGAGGTGCTGCTGGTGCGAGGGGGTGGGGCGTGAGCGTGTACGTCGATCCCCTCCTGCCGTGGGTGAAGTGTCGGCGGTGGCCCTATGACGAGGTGAGCCACATGTTTGCGGACACGCTCGAGGAACTGCACGCGATGGCCGACCGGCTGGGGTTCCGGCGGTCGTGGTTCCAGAACAAGCCTCACCTGCCGCACTATGACCTGACCAGCGGCAAGCGGGCCCAGGCGGTGGCGTACGGCGCGGTGCAGGTGGATCGCCGGTTCCTGGTGAACTTCATGAACGAGCGCCGCGCGGCGTTGGCGAGGGAGTCGCTGTTTGGGGGTGGGGCGTGACGACGAGGAATGTGCCATTCACCGCCGATGAACTTGGATCGGCTTCGGCGGAGTGGGGGTGCAACTGCGGGCCGGCGGCGCTGGCGTTTGCGCTGCAGGTGAAGCTTGACGTGGTGCGGCACGCGATCCCCGGGTTTGCGCTGAAGCGGTACACCACGCCCACGGGGATGGCGGCGGCGTTGGAGTGCCTGCGACAGGCAACGGCTCGGCATGCCCCGAACATGAGCGGCCTGTTCAACGACCGGTTCGTATCGCTGGTGCTGGTGCAATGGACCGGTCCCTGGACCGGAACGGGACTTAATCAGAAATGGGCCTATCTGCACACGCACTGGATTGCGACGTGGGGCGAGCGGGGGGTGCCGCTGGTGTACGACGTGAACGCGGGCATTCAGGGCTTGGGCGCGTGGACGATGGACACGGCGGTAAGCCTTATCCGGCGTGACCCGCGACGGACGGGATGGGCACCCAAGGTGCAGTTGATGGTGCTCGGCAACGTGGACGACTTGGCGGCACGGAAAGGCGGTGGGGCGTGAGCAAGATTGAATGGACCGAGTGCACGTGGAACCCGCTGGTGGGCTGCACGCCAGTCTCGCCCGGCTGCCTGAACTGCTACGCGGCGACGATGGCGCGGCGGCTGGAGGCGATGGGGCGGCCGGAGTATGCGCCGCGCGAGGAGCCGCTGACGGCGGCGGAGTTGCGGGGGGCGCACGCGGCGGTCGGCGGGGGCAAGCTCTACGAGCATGAGCGGGTCAAAGAGGTCCGCATCGCCGAGGTGAAGGGAGGGCGGGCGGTGTTCACGGGGGAGGTGCGGCTGGTGCCCGAGCGGCTGGCCGAGCCGCTGCGGTGGAAGAAGCCGCGGATGTGCTTTGTCAATTCGATGTCGGACCTGTTCCACGAATCGGTGCCGTTCGAGTACATCGACAAGGTGTTCGCGGTGATGAAGGTGACGCCGCACGTGACGTACCAGGTGCTGACCAAGCGCCCCGCGCGGATGGCGGAGTATTTGACACACTGGCCCAACGGGATGGATCGCGGTCACCATATCGCCCTGCAGTTGAACGCTCGCGGGGATGCGCTGCGAACCGGCGAGGCTGGCGATGGGACTGGCCCGCGGGTGCAGTTGCCCCTGCCGAATGTCTGGCTCGGCGCGAGTGTCGAGGACCAGCCCCGCGCCGATGAGCGGATCCCGCACCTGCTGAAGTGCCCGGCCGCGGTGCTGTTCTTGAGCGTCGAGCCGTTGCTGGGGAAGGTCGATCTGACCCCCTTCCTGCGGGCGCTTGCGGGCGTGAAGCTGTGCCGCCATTGCGGGTACCGAACCAATCGGGATGAGCGGTGGTGCCCAAACAGCGACATCGCCAACGTCCCGCTTGTACCGGACTCCGGCATCGACTGGGTGATTGTCGGCGGCGAGAGTGGTGGGCAGGCTCGCGGGTGCGACATGGTGTGGGTTCGCTCGATCGTCAAGCAATGCAAGGCGGCGGGTGTGCCGTGCTTTGTGAAGCAGCTGGGGGCGAAGCCCTACGCGAAGTGCAAGGATTGCACTTGTGTGGACACGGAGGTCCGCTACAACCGTCTGCCGTTCAGCCTCGGCTGCGACTCGGCGCTGAGGCTCAACGACCGCAAGGGCGGCGACATGGCCGAATGGCCCGCTGATTTGTGGGTGCGCGAGTGGCCGTTGCTACGCGGGGGTGCGGGGGCGGCAGCCCCTGCATCAGCGAAGGCACGGCAATAAGGCGGACACAGCGGACGGGACCCGAGCGCCAAGGCATGGCGGCGATCGCGTAGTGGTGGCACCAAAGTATGGGCAGTGTTCACGACACATCCGAGGCGCGGAGCCACACCGAGCGGCCCCTGTGGGGGTGCCCCAAGGGCGAGCGCGCCCGCTTCGCCGAGTGGCGCGACAACAACGTGAAACTGCTGGTGACCTTCGGCATTGAACCATTCTGGCACACGCCCGAGCAGCAACTGGCCATGCGGCGGGCCCTGAGGCAGCTACCGCCCCTCGAGCGGATCGCCCCGCCCCCGGCGTTTCCACCCGCCGCGGTGGGGCCGCGCACCGCCTCGCCGCCCGCGGACACGGTGGATGACGGGGTAGAGGTGCTGAGGAAGATGCGCGACCGGTTGACCGCCGAGGCGGGGCACACCATGAAGTTGTGGACCACGTGGCGGATGGGCAACGGCGATCCGCTCTCGCCGGTGCGTTGGCGGATCATCGCCGAGGTCGCCCGGCACCCCTCGCGCCCCAAACAGGCGGATGTGGGGCTGGCGATCGGCTGCACGCAGAGCGCGGTATCGGAGGCGGTGCGGCGGATGATGGGGGAGGCTGTCAAGTGAGCGCGTTCCCGCTGAGCATGGGGCCGCGCCTGCGCCACGAGTGGCCCACGGTGAGCCCGTGGACCCTTGAGGCCCCCCCCAAGCCCACCGGCTGGTGCGGTGTGTGCGCCGCCGCGCTGGCGGGGACGGCGGCCGAGGCCGCAGCGCAAGCACAGGGCGCCGTGGAACCGATCGACGAGTTCTACCTGCTCGCGGCGTGCTATCGGAGCGAGCGCCTGCGCGGGCACGTGCTGCGGTGCGGGTTCGCGCCCGGGGCCGTCACCAGCCCGCTGTACCGCCGCGTGCTGGCGTGCCTGCTGACGGGCCGGGTGATGGAGGTGAGCGGCGCCAAGCTCTGCGGCGCCTGCTGGTGGGAGCTGGGGGGCGTGCTCGCCGGCGCCCACCTGGTGAGCGAATCGACCTGCCGGGATTGGGCGCGGGCGTGGATCCGGCGGACGGCCGCGGCCGGGGGGGCCGATGCGTTCCGGTGGGCGGTGGATCGGTGCGCCGAGGGCGTGGACCCATTCACGGCGCTGGCGGGCGTGGCCCAGGCCCTGGGTGTGACGCGGCGCGATGACCCCGTGGCCGGCGGCATGCGGTGGGCGTGGCTCGAGGCGATGGCTGAGGCGACGGTGGAGGTGGCGGCGTGACGGATCCGCGCGACCAATCGGCGGGGCGGTGGGAGGATGCCGCCGATGGCGGTGGCGGTGGTGAACGCCAGGGCGCGCCACAGCCCGGCGAGCCTTCACGGGGGGGCGGGGGGCGCTTGGGCGGTGTGGGTGACCGCACGCCCTTCGGGCAGGGCGGCGGCACGGGGTGGTGGGATGGCACCACGGCCGAGTGGTTCGATGAGAGCGGCGAACCGCTGCGGCGGCCGATCCTGCAAACGGACCACCTGCTGGTGGCCCGGGAGTTTCTGGTGGCCGAGTTCGCGGTGCCCAAGGCCCCGCACTTTGGCCTGCAGCGGTGGGGGGGCAAGTTCTGGGTGTACGAGCGGGGCGGGTATGCCGAGCGGTCCCTCGAGGAAATGGTCAACCGCGTGCAGCACTGGCTGGGCGGGTGCGATAAGCGGATGAAGCGTCAGAAAAAGCCGGTCGTGGTCTCGTTCTCGCCGACGCGTGAATTCTGTGCCGCCGTGGTGGCGAGCCTGAGCACGGACACGTTCTGTGCCGGGGTGCGCGAGCTGCCGGCGTGGCTGCCGCCCACGCGCGACGCCGTGGGCCTGCCGGTGTGGGGTGTGCTCTCGCGCCTGACCGACCAGGCGTGGCGGACCGCCGGCGAGCAGCGAACCAACCCGGCCAATCGGCTGATTTATGAGAACGGCGCGGTGGACCTGGCCGAGATCGCCGAGACGGGGCGGCTGCACATCTACCCGCACACGCCGGCGCTGTTCAGCATGGCCGCGCTGCCGTATGCGCTGCCGATGGACGCGCTGCGGGAGCTGCTGGCCGGGCCCGACTCTGGGCCCGAGCGGCGGGCCCTCGAGGAACGGGTGTACTCGCGGATCTGCCCCGGGTGGTGGGAGTTTGTGAAGTCGATCAGCATGCCCCCTGACGATGCGAACGCGCCGAAGCCCGAACATCGCGCCGAGGCCGCCAGCGAGGATGGGTGCAGCGACTTGCCCGAGGATGACCGGCCGCCGGCGGAACCGGATTGGGAGTTCGTCGACCACGTGCAGGAGACCTTCGGCGACACGCTGGACCCCGACCGGTCGATCGAGGTGGCCAACGCGCTGGTGGGTGACAAGCGGACCGGCAAGGACACCATGCTGTTGGGCGTCAGCACGGTTCTGGGTGACGGGAATTGGTGCGCACTTTCGCCGCAGGATTTCAGCGACCGCTTTGGGCTGTACAAGGTGGTCGGCAAAAAAGCCGCGCTCATGGGCGAGATGGACCTGGGCAAGCACGATGATCCCACCGGGATCATGGCCACAATCAAGATGATGAGCGGCCGAAGCCCGATGTCGGTGCGTGACCTGTACTCGCCGGCAATGGATATCCGCAACGGCGCCCGGGTGTGGATCGCCAGCAACAGCCTGCCGACGTCGATGAGGGACCAGAGCGGGGCATACGCCAGCCGGCTCAACGTGATCCGCATGCGGCGGTCGTGGATCGGGAAGGAACGGGTGCAGGTGAAGGGTAACGTGCCTCTCGAGGGACCGGGTATCAGCGTGTGGGCGCTCATGGGTGCGGTGATCATCCGCCGGCGGGCGGCCCGGGAAGGGCGGCGGTACATCGCCGAGCACTCGGCCAGTGTGGAGCTGAGAGAGAAGTACGAGCGGGTGAGCAGCACGCTGCGGGTATACATGCGTGAGTGCTGTGAGCTGGGCGAGACGCACGAGGAACCATTCGACCAGCTGTACAATGCCTATACGCACTTCTGTGCGGATGAGGGTGTGCAGCCCACCGGCAAGGCCAGGTTCAGCATGGACATGGCGGTGCTGGTGCCGTGGTATCGACGGGGCCAGCCCGTGAAGCGGGGCGAGGATGGCGAGGCCAAGCGGCGGCGGGTGGTCTACGGCATCCGCCTGCGCTACGACGTCGACACGCTGTGGCGGACGGCCCCGCACGGCAAGGGCGGCGAGGCCCAGAACGGCAGCGAGCGGGCCTGACGCTCCGCCCCGCCCCCCACCACAGTGAGGACCGCCGTGCACGCCACGGCACGCTATGTAGCCTGAAGCTTTCCTAATGCGCTCATGGGAATAAAGGCGGATGATCTGCCAAGTTCTACACCATCGTTCCTGAATACCAATGGCGTGCGGTAGCGTGCGGCACACCGATGTGTCCGAACCAGCGCCACCCTCGGCGTTCGGGTTTCAACGCCCGGGGTGACACGACCCGACCGAACCCGCCGTTGGGGCAAGGTACTACCGGACACCCCCCGGCGCATAAGTAGACGCAAGGTGACGGCGGGGGGTTTTTGGGGTTTGGTGTGGGGTGAGTTTCGGGTTTCGGGGCGCGCCATTGGCGCATGGGGCGCCGGGGGGGTGGCGCACCGGTGGCTGGGCGCGCGAAAACCCCCGAGCGGAGGCGCACGGGGGTGTGGAGGTTCAGTTTCTGGTGAGGCGGTAGCCGTGGGTCAGCTTGAAGCCGACCGCCGCGGCGACGCGCGCGAGGGTTTCGGTTGAGAGCTGGTCACGGCCGTTGACCCAGGCGGAGAGGGATTGCTGGGCGATGCCGGCGGCCCGGGCGGTTTTGAGGATGGTGGCGGCGCGGAGGTGGGGCTCGAGCTGGGCGCGGAGCTGGTCGTGGGTCAGGAGTTTCATGGGTAGGTGGGTACGGCGCCGATCGTGTGTCGCGGGGAGTTTTCAGTTGATGGGAACGGTGACGGCACCGGGCACGCGCGGGCACGCGAAGAGGTAGCAGAACGGCTGGCCCGTCGATGCGAGCACATGTCTGTGCTCGGCGGGGATCAGATAGATGGCCCCGAATATCCGGACGGCGCGAAGGGAGCGGTCGGCGGCGATGGCGGCGAGCGCGGCGGCTTCGGTGCGGCACTCCTGGGCGCCGTCGATGAGCGAGTGGATTGAGGTGGTGGCGGCGGTCATGTGCGGCTCCTTGATACCATGAGTATACAGGCCAATACCTGTAGCACAAGCGCGTTTCTCGAATTGTGGATAACTTTCGGGGTTTCCCCGGTGGCGCCGTACGTGCGCCGAACGGGCGGGGGGTTTTGGGGGTGCGGGGGCGGATCGCGGCCGCTGGCCGCTCGGCGGAGAAGTGAGGAAGCGCCTGCGGCGGGGGGTGGGGGGGGTGGGCGCGAAAAAATTTTCCGTTCGGGCGCTTGATTCCGTGGAATGGGGTGCGATGTTTACCGCCGTCCACAGCGATTCCTTTTCACCCGGCGCGGCTCGTCCCCGTGCCACAGTGGAGGCCGGCCGTGCCTGAAACCGCAACCTGATGCACTCGCCCGCGCGGCCCTCTGGCCGCGGGGCATCGGTGTGTCCGGTGCTTTGGTGCGCGGCGGTCCCGGGATTGCGGTGCGGCGATGGTCAATCGAACGGGCCGGCGCGGGTGGCTGGCGTGGGGCGGGGCGGTCGGGCTGGGCGTATTGGCCGCGGCGGCGGTGTGCGTGAGCGGGATGGGCGGGTGCGCCGAGGAACGGGCGGAGGTGCCGCACGCGGTCGCGGTGGCCAACGGCATCAGGCCGGACCCGGTGACGGGCGCCGAGACGGCGCCGGTGAGCCGGGTGCCCAAGATGCTCGAGGTGTACACCCAGGCGGTGGCCGATGGCACGAAGGAACAGCTGGACACGGCGGCGGCCAAGGCCGACGCCAAGCGACTGGACGCCGAGCAGAAGGCGGCGGCGCACGCGGTGCGGATCGACCGCAACGCGCGGACCACGGCCCAGAAAATCCGCGGGCTGCAGGATGACCTGGAGAACGACAACGCCGCCGAGGCGGCCCTGAGCGCCGCCGAGCAGCGGCAGTTTGCCCGCGATATCACCGACGCGCTGGCGGCGGGGACCACCGCCGCGGCGGCGGCCCGCGCCGAGGGCGAGCG
>JBOHNM010000016.1:0-39017 GCA_050730675.1 Phycisphaerales bacterium
GCCGAAGAAGGCCCCGTCGCCGTTCATCACCGAGACGGCGACGAAGGTGTTTACGACTGTTCCCGAGGCCTTGGCCCACTTTGAGGCCAAAGGCATGTTCGGGGAGAAGAACCTGTTCGGGCATTGATGTGCTGCCATGCGCCGCAAGGATGGCCCGTTCCAATGGGCGGATATTCGCGCAGGTTCGGGGTTTTCGAGGCACGGCCACTGCGCATGGCGGGTCCTTAATCCACCGTTCCTCCGCAAGCGGACCCCTACCGCCTTTGCCGGTTTGGTGGTATGCTGAGCTTGGCCCCCTCGTGGTCGCAGCGTGCCGCCGTTCTGGTGGCGCTCGCACAACGGAGATGACTCATGAAGGTTTCACGCACCTCGTCGGCACTTCTCTCCACGTCATTCGCCGCGGCGATCGCTTCGGTGGCTGCGGGCCAGGCGATCGGCCCCGACTGCATCAGCTCCGGGCACGCCGACGTGGCTCGCAACGGCGCCAACGCCGCGGGCACGGTCATCGGGTACAGCGTGGGGTCGGTGACGTGCAACCACGGCGATATGCCGATGGCGGCCTCTCCCAACAACTCGATCCGCCCGCTGATGGGCGAGGAGATGTACCGCCTCAAGACCTACGCCGCGCCCGGCGGCGCCACCTATCAGCGACTGGAAGAGATCGGCCAGGGGTGGGTCAAATGGATCGCCGTTCCTGTCAACGGGAGCAGCTCCACCTGCGGCACGTGCGCGGGCGCAGCTCCGACCGGGTACATGAATGTGAACTGCTCAGACATCTACGGCTCAGGGTTCAACGGCCCGCAGGGAATGGCCAGGCGATCGATCATCAACGCCACCACCGGGTACCTCTCCGGCACGCGAGGCGGCGGCACGGCCGAGACCAACATCAATACGAGAATCCAGGTGCTCGCAAGCGATCTTTCGGGGCAGCCCGCGGGCACGCGCTACTTCATTGAGAGCGTGCACCTGCTGCCGCACGACGCGTCGTACGTCCGCGCGGGTCAGACGGTCGCGATCAACGCCATGAACAACGCGGCCTCGCAGGAGATCAATGTCAACGCGGGCGTCGGCAATCCTGTGCTCATGGGCGGCGGCAACCAGCAGATTCCCGTGATCCAGCGTTGGAAGGATCTTGATCCGTCGATCTCGCTGGTCACCGCAGATCACGACGACACCCCGAACCCCGACCCCAACTTCCCCAACACGTTCATCCGTTCACGCTACTACGTCGCTTCCAAGGCCACCGACATCGGCGGTGGACTGTGGCGCTATGAAGTGGCCGTCTACAACTTGAATTCCGATCGCAGCGCCGGGTCGTTCTCGGTGCCGCTGCCGGGTTCGGCCTCGTTCACGGACTTCGCGTTCCACAATGCGCCCGCGCACTCGGGCGAGGCGATCAGCAACGCCGCCTGGACAAGCGCCCGCGCCGGCAACTTCGTGACGTTCACCACCGAGAAGTACGCCGACAACGCCGCCGCCAACGCCATCCGCTGGGGGTCGCTCTACAACTTCGGTTTCACGACCAACGTCGCTCCGTCGAGCGGGCGCGGAGTGTTGAAGCTCTTCAAGCCGGGGGCGGTCCAACTCGTCATCGCCTCAAATCTGTCGCTCCCGACGGTGTGCACGGCGGACGTCGTCTCCGACAACGCGCTCACCGCCGATGATGTCATCGCCTTCCTCGCCGGTTTCTTCGACGACGACCTGGCCACGGCCGACATCGCCTCGGTCGGCGGCATCAGCGCGCCAGACGGGCAACTCACCGCCGACGACATCGTGGTGTTCCTGTCGGCGTTCTTCGCGGGCTGCCCATAGGCCGCGCGCCCTTCGGGGCTGAGTGCGACCATCCGATCGTTACGGCACGGGAAGCCCCCGCTGCCGCTCCCCGTTCGACGGGGGTTTTTTATCGCCGAATCGGCCTCGGGCCACGCTTGCGCAAATTTCTCATCCCTTAAGTACCCCTAGGTCGTGAGCACTTTCCGCCGTGTTGGCTTCCCTTTGGTTCACCCCCGTTTCCCCTACCCATACCACCCCTTTTCGTGGTATGCTCGCCGTTGGCCGGCGCGGTCATTCGACCCTCCGCGGCCCATTGGCCCACTCGTGGGCGGCCTCAACCGGAGTGACAACATGAACAGCCTCAAGCCCGTCCCGATCGCGTTCGCGTTGGCGGCCTTGGCCCTGACTGCCGGCCACGCCGCCGGCCAGGTCATCGGCCCGGACTGCATCAGCTCCAGCCACAATGATGTGGCAAGGAACGGTGTCGGCGCCGCGGGGTCCATCACCGCCTACTCCATCGGCTCGGTCACCTGCAACCGCGGCGACATGACCATGGAGGCCGGGCCCAACACCACCATCCGCCCCCTGGTCGGCCAGGCGATGTACCGCCTCAAGAGCTATGCCGCGCCCGGCGGCGGCACCTATCAACGCTTCGAGTCCATCGGCCAGGGCTGGTGCAAGTGGGTCGGCGTTCCCGTCAACGGCTCGCACACCTCGTGCGGCACGTGCGTCGGCGGGGGCGGGGTCGGTTTCATGGGCGCCAACTGCGCCGATACGTATTCTTCGGGCTTCAACGGCTCCACCGGCATGGCCCGGCGCACGTTCATCAATCCGACCACCGGTTACCTCACCGGCACGCGCGGCGGCGGCACCGCCGAAGCCTCAATCAACACCCGGCTACAGGTTCCGACGGTGGACGTCACCGCCCAACCCGCCGGCACCCGCTTCTTCGTGGAAACCGTTCACCTGCTCCCGCACGACGCAACCTGGGTCCGCCCGGGCCAGGTCGTCGCCATCAACGCCATGAACAACGCCTCCTCCCAGGAGGTTAACATCAACGGCGGCACCACCAACCCCACGCTTCTCAACGGCTTCAACCAGCAGATCCCCGCCATCGAACGCTGGAAGCTCGTTGATCCCACGGTGACCGTCGTCACCGCCGACCACGACGACACCCCCAACCCCAACGCCGCGTTCCCGAACACGTTCATCCGTTCGCGCTTCCACGTCGCGGCCAAGGTCACCGACCTCGGCGGCGGCCAGTGGCGCTACGAGTACGCCATCTACAACCTCAATTCCGACCGCGCCGCCGGCTCGTTCACCATCCCGCTCCCGTCGGGTGCGCAGTTCACCGACTACACCTTCCGCCACCCGCTCTACCACTCCGGTGAAGCGATCAGCAACAGCCCCTGGACCACCGACCGTCAGAGCAACAAGGTGACGTTCGCCACCGAGAAGCACGCCATCAACAACTCCGCCAACGCCATCCGCTGGGGCACGATGTACAACTTGGGGTTCACCACCAACGTCGCGCCCGCCAGCAGCCTGGGCGTCATTGAGTTGTTCAAACCCGGCACCCTCGAGAACATCGCTACACCGGCGATCCCTGTCCCCTCGCTGCCGACGTGCATCGCCGACCTGAATCTCGACAACACCCTCACGGCCGACGACATCATCGCCTACCTCAACGCCTTCTTCGGCACCAACCTCACCGTCGCCGACATCGCCACCCTCGGCGGCGCCACCGGGGCCGACGGCCTTTTGACCGCCGACGACCTGGTCGTCTACCTCTCCGCCTTCTTCGCCGGTTGCCCGTGAGCGATACCTATTTTCGGGACTGAATGCGTTGAACATCCGTTGCCCCCGTCCCTGTGCGGACGGGGGTTTTTGTTGCGGTTTGGGCCGGAGAGCCGCGCTGCGCAGGATTTTCGTCCCTAGGAACCCTTAGGTCGCACGCTCGCCGCATCCGGCATTTGCCTCACTCTTGCCCCACATCCCGAAGCCCGGCCCCGCGCTCCGCCTTTCGTGGTAGGCTTCCCCTTGGCCTGCGCGGTCACTCGACCCTCCGCGGCCCTTTGGCCCACTCGTGGGTGGATTCAACCGGAGTGACAAAATGAACAGCCTCAAGCCCGTCCCGGCCGCGTTCGCATTGACCTGTCTGGCCGCGCTCGCCGGCCACGCCCACGGCCAGGCCATCGGCCCGGATTGCATCAGCTCCAGCCACAATGACGTGGCTCGCAACGGGACCAACGCCGCCGGAACGATCATCGGCTACAGCGTCGGCTCCATCACCTGCAACCATGGCGATATGCCCATGGCCGCCTCACCCAACGGCACCATCCGGCCCCTCATGAGCCAGGAGATGTACCGCTACAAGTCTTACACGGCTCCCGGTGGCGGCACCTACTCGCGCTTTGAGCAGATCGGCCAGGGCTGGGTCAAGTGGATCGGCATCCCTGTCAACGGCACCAGCTCCACCTGCGGCACCTGCATCGGCGGCGGCGCGGGCTTCATGGGCGTCAACTGCTCCGATGTGTACTCCTCGGCGTTCAATGGCCCCGGCGGCATGGCCAAGCGCTCCATCATTAACGCGACCACCGGCTACCTCTCCGGCACGCGCGGCGGCGGCACCGCCGAGGCCAATATCAATACCCGCCTGCAGGTCCTCGCCAGCGACGTCGCCGGGCAGCCCGCCGGTACGCGTTACTACGTCGAATCCGTCCATCTCCTTCCGCACGACGCGGCGTACGTCCGCCCCGGTCAGACCGTCGCCGTCAACGCGATGAACAACGCGGCCTCGCAGGAGATCAACCTCGCGGGCGGCACCGGCACGCCCGCGCTGATGGGCAGCGGCAACCAGCAAGTCCCCGCCATCACCCGCTGGCGCGATCTTGACTCGTCCGTCACGCTCATCACCGCCGACCACGACGACACCCCCAACCCCGATCCCAACTTCCCCGGCACGTTCATCCGGTCGCGTTTCTACGTCGCCGCCAAGGTGACCGCGCTCCCGGCCGGCCAGTACCGCTACGAGTACGCCGTCTACAACCTCAACTCCGATCGCTCGGGCGGCGCGTTCACCATCCCGCTGCCGGGCGGTGCCGCGTTCACCGATTTCGCCTTCCGCCACGCCCCGTCGCACTCGGGCGAGGCCTACAGCAACGCGGCGTGGACCACCACGCGCCAAGGCAACAGCATCACTTTCTCCACCGAGAAGCACGCCGACAACACCAACGCCAACGCCATCCGGTGGGGCAGCCTCTACAACTTCGGCTTCACCACCGATGTCGCGCCCACCACCGGCCTGGGCACCATCGCCCTCTTCAAACCCGGCGCGCTCGGCAGCATCATCGCCCCGGCCATCCCCGTCCCCACCGTCTGCGTGCCCGACGTCAACGCCGACGATTCCCTCACCGCGGACGACGTGATCGCCTTCCTCAACGCCTTCTTCGGCACCAATCTCGCTGTCGCGGACATCGCGACCCTCGGCGGCGGCCCGCTCCCCGACGGCCGCCTGACCGCCGACGATCTGGTCTTCTTCCTCGCTTCCTTCTTCGCCGGCTGCCCGCAGTGAACCCGGCGCGACAGGGCTGATTCGGACCCCTCATCTCGGCGGTGCCGGGAGACACTCCCGGCGCCGCCTTTCCCTTCGGCCAACCTGGCCACGCCCCGCGACCTCGTGGGAAGCGCCTTTCATCGGAGCATGCTTGTGACCAGCAACCGCCTTGTCTCTCTGCTCGCCCCGGCCTTCGCACTCATGGTCGTCGCCGGCGCATCCGGCCAGGCTATCGGCCCGGACATGATCAGCTCCAGCCACAACGACGTGGCCCGCAACGGGGTGAATGCCGCCGGGACGATCACCGGCTACAGCATCGGCGCCGTCACCTGCAACCACGGCGATATGCCCGCCCTCGTCCAGGTCGCCAATTCCGTCCGCCCCCACATGGGCCAAGGCATGTACCGCCTCAAGACCTTCACCTCCAGCGCCGGCGGCAGCTACCAGCGCTTCGAGGAGATCGGCCAAGGCTGGGTCAAGCGCATCGGCCTCCCCGTCGGCGGCACCGGCGCGGGGTGCGGCACCTGCCAGCCCGGCGCGCCGGTGAACCACACCGGCGTCAACTGCGGCGACACCTATTCCTCCGCATTCAACACGCCCGGGGGCATGGCCCCCCGCACCCGCCTCAACGCCGCCACCGGCGAGTTCATCGGCACCGTCGGCGGCGGCACGGGCGATGCCACGGTCACCACCCGCTTGCAGGTCGCGACCGCCGATGTCACCAGCCAGCCCGCCGGGACGCGATTCTTTGTTGAGACTGTCCACCTGCTCCCGCACGACGCCCAGTACCTCCGCCCCGGCCAGAGCATCGCCGTCAATGCTCTGAACAACGCCGCCTCGCAGGAGATCTCCATCAACGGCGGCACCTCCAACCCCACGCTCCTCAACGGCCTCAACCAGCAGATCCCCGCCGTGGAGCGATGGAAGAACCTCGACCCTTCCGTCACTTTGGTCACCGTTGATCACGACGATACGCCCAACCCCGCATCGCCTGGTACGTTCATCCGCTGCCGCTACTACATCGCCGCCAAGGCTGTCGCGCTCGGCGCCGGCGGCGCCGGTCCCTGGCGCTACGAATACGTCGTCTTCAACCTCAATTCTGACCGCTCCGCCGGTTCGTTCGCCATCCCCCTCGGCGCGGCATCCACGTTCGCAGAGTTCAACTTCCGCCACCCGCTCGCCCACTCGGGCGAAGTGACGAGCAATGACCCGTGGACCTCCAGCCGCGGCGCCACCGCCATCGGCTTCGCAACACAGAAATACGTTGATAATGCCAACGCCAACGCCATTCGTTGGGGCACCAGCTACAACTTCGGCTTCACCTCCGACGCCGCGCCGACCACCGGCCCCGGCCTGATCACTCTCTTCAAGCCCGGTACGGTCCAGGCCCTGATCGTCCCAGGCCTCCCCGTCCCGACCGTCTGCACCGCTGATGTCAACGCTGACCACGTCCTCACCGCCGACGATGTCATCGCTTACCTCGACGGCTTCTTCAATGCCAACTTCACGCTTGCCGACGTCGTCGGCCTCGGCGGCGCCGGCTTCCCCGACGGCCAGCTCACCGCCGACGACCTCGTCGCGTTCCTGTCCTCTTTCTTTGCCGGCTGCCCGTAGCGCGGGCATGCGATCCGCGAGCGACTCGGAGCGTCATTCCTTCTTGGAACCCTGCGTGGCCAGCCACTTGGCCCGCCATTGCTCCGCCTTCTCGGCGTTCTTCATCGCGGTGTACAGCCCCACCATGTCCTTGGCCGCCTCCGCCGCCTGAGAGCTGACGACACCCGGGCCGTCGGGGGCGACGGCCGCGTCGTAAACCGCCAGAAAGTGCGGCTCCGCTTCGTCGAAGCGTTTGAGCATCGCCAGGTTGCGGGCGATATTTCCCCGCACCGTCATGGTGAAGCGGTGCGCCGGTCCGAACGTCTGCGCAGATTGGCTCCACACCTCGTCCAGGATCGCCAGGGCCTCCTCGCGCCGCTGCAGCGAAGCCACCGTGGTTGCCAGCGTGTTGCGGTACGTGAGCGTGCTCGGGTGCGCCGCGCCCAAGCGGCGCGTCGCCGTGTCCACCACGCCACGCAGCATCGGCTCGGCCTCCTCCCCCCGTCCCTGGCGGCGCAGCGCGGCCGCGAGCGAGGTGCTCGTCGTCAGCACGTCGTCCGATTCCGGACCGCGCACACGTTTCTGGGTTTCGAGCAGCGGGCGGTACAGTTCCTCCGCGTCCTTCCACTTCCCCTGGTTCAGCAGCGCCACCCCGCGGTTGCCGATGATCACCAGCGTCACCCGGTGTTCGGGCCCGAATGTCTGTGCCGCCAGCTCCGCCGCACGGGCGTACAGCCGTTCGGCCGATGCCGCATCTCCCATGGCCTGTTCCACCGCCGCCAGGTCGCACATGGTGGCGATCGCGTCGGGGTGCCCCTCGGGGGTCCCCGCGCTGGTTCGCTCGGCGATCACCCCCTCCAGCAGCACCTTGGCCTCGCGCCCGCGCCCCTGACGCTCGAGCATCCGCGCCAGCCGTCCGGTCGCTTCGAGCGTTGTCGGCGACGCGGCGCCGATCGTTCGCGTCCGGGTCTCGACCACCTGCCGGAGGGCCGTTTCCGCCTCGCTGTAATGCCCCATCTGCGCCAGCGTGCCCGCCAGATCGGCGCGCACCGTGACGGTCAATTCGTGCTCTGCTCCCAGCACCCGCTGCGCCGTCTCGAGGAGACGCCGCTGCACCGTTTCGGCCTCGCGAGTCCGTTCCTGCTCCGCCAGCGCCATCGCCACCACGCTCTCCGCCTCGATCGCCTCGACCGACTCCAACCCTTTCGTGCGCTGAGCCAGGTCGAGCGCCGCTCGTGCCTGGGCCTCGGCTTTCCCGTTGAGCCCCAGCCCCTGGTACGTCCCCGCCAGCGTCATCCGCACATCCATCAGCGTGTCGGGCTGGCCCGCCAGCGTTCTCGCGGCGTCCCTCGCCGCATCATCCAGCACCTCCGATACTCTCACCTCCGGTCCGCCGCCGAGGCCGAATCGACGCGGGTTGGCCGCGCCGAGCGCGCGGCGCAGGTAGGTTGCCGTCGCCTCTGCGCGTCGCGATTGCTTCTCCGCCTTCTCCGCCGCCACCGTCGCTTCACCGCGTGCCCGCTCGGCGCTCCGCCACGACGAGATCGAGACCACCAGGGCCGCCGCCGTTACCAGCAGCACCACGCACGCGGCGATGGCCGCCGCCCGTGCCCGCCGCGCCCGTCGCCTCAGCGCTCGCCAGGCACTCTCGCGCCGCGCCGCGATCGGCTCGCCGTCCACCCAACGCCCGATGTCATCCGCCAGTTCGCCGGCGCTCTGGTACCGCTGGCCCGGGTCCTTCGCCAGGCAGCGCAGGATGATCGTCTCGATGTCCCCGTCCGCCTCGGGCGTGATCGTGCTCGGCTTGGCCGGCTCCGCCGAGACGATGTTTTCCAGCGCGCTCCGCAGACCCGATCCTGTGTCGTACGGGAACCGTCCCGTCACAAGCTGGTACAGCACCACCCCCAGCGCATAAACATCGCTCCGCGTGTCCACCTCGTGCACTTCCCCCCGCGCCTGCTCCGGGCTCGCCCACGGCAGCGACCCCACAAACCGCCCCTCGCCCGTCACGGAGAGTTGCCCCTCCCCCGCACCGGCCCCCCCCTCAAGCTTCGCCAGCCCGAAGTCCAGCACGTGCGGATCGCCCGCCGCATCCACGCGGATGTTCGACGGCTTGAGGTCCCGGTGGATCACCCCGCGCTGGTGCGCGTGCGCCACCGCCACGCACACCTTGCGGAAAACGCCGAGCTTCCGCCGCAGGGCTTCGTGCCCGTCCGTGCTCGCCGTCGGGGTCCACTCGTTCAGCGGCACGCCGTCGATCAACTCCATCACCAGGTACGGCTGCCCGCCCGCCGCCCCGTCCATCGGCGTGCTGCCGCTGTCGTAGACGCTCACGATGTGCGGGTGCCGCAGCGTCGAGACCAGTTCCACCTCGCGCTCAAAGCGCCGTCGCGCCGACTCGCTCGCCAGCGGCCCGCCCAGCAGCACCTTCACCGCCACGCGCCGCTTGGTGGATCGCTGCGTCGCGGCGTATACCACGCCCTGCCCGCCCCGGTGCAGCTCTTCCACGCCGTCGTACCCTGGGATCGCGGGCGCCGCGCCGCGCCCCGGTCGTACCCGCCGTGCCACCGCCACCAACTCCTCAGTGTTGTGGTACCAGGCCGGGCTCGCTCCCGAGCCGCCATCCGAGTTTGGTATGTCGTCCTGGCCCATCCGCTTGGCGCTCCGCTCACCCTTCCTCCGCCACCTGCTGCTCGATCAACTCCGCCAGCCGCCGGGTGATCCTCGACTTCGCCTGGTACACCCGATCCACGCTGATGCCCAGCAGTTCAGCAGTCTGCCCCGCGTCCTTGCCGCCCAGCGCGTACAGCTCGAACGCCTCGCGGTCCGCCTCGCCGAACTCCGCCTCGATCGTTTCCATGGCGCGCGCAACGTGGTACTCGCGCCACTGCGCTTCCCATTGCCCGTCGATCTCGGCGTCCGCCGAGGCGGCCTCCACCGACGTGTCAATCCCCACAGGCCGCGCCGCCGGGCTCTTCTGACGGAATCGCTTGAAGATCACGTGCAGCGTCACCGTTTTGAGATACCCGCGGAACCGCCCCAGCGACGGGTCATACCGCCCCATCGCCTGCGTCAGCGCCACCAGCACATCCTGCAGCACATCGTCCGCGTCCGGCTCCGAAAGCCCCTGGCGCCGGGCAAACCCGCGCACCAGATCCCCATACCGCTCGCAGAATTCACCCCACGCCGGCGAGCTGTTTCCCGCGGCGAGCCCCTCCAGCAGCGTCGTGTTCGTGGTCCGTCCGCGCACACACCAGCATACCTCAAACCCGAAGATTCCTCTTCTGTTTTTGTCAGAAGCCGCTCGGCCCATGGCCTGTCCCCTGCGGCACGCCGTCCCCGCGCGGTCCGACGCTGCGCTCCGCGGCCCATAACCGAAGGAGATCGCCCATGTCTCGCTCCCTCACGCTCCGCCACGCCCGTGCGCCGTTCCTCGGCGTCGCCGCTCTCGCCCTCGCCGCCGCGGCTGGCCACGCTCAGACCCTCACCTTCGACAACACCTGCGGCACAGGGCGCTGGCACGGTTCCTGCCAGGACGGCAGCGGCACCACCTGCATCTCCTACAACAATTGGAGCGTCGCCAACCAGCTCTGCGATAACGGTGTCGTCCCCCACGAGCCCGGAATCAACGATGACGTCTTCTTGAGCGTCTACGTCCTGCTCGACTACGCCGAGCCTTTCCGCAGCCTCTCCACCACCACGCTCTTCCGCAACGACCACATCGTCGACATCTCCACCACCGCCAACTACGGCGGTCCCGTCGTCGGCCGCGGCGGCTTCGCCGGGACGGGCACCCACAACTTCGGGCAGCTCGTCACCGGCGATGCGGGCTCGCAGTCGATGAGCTTTGTCTATCCCGCCACCATCAACATCAACGGTGGGCTCGAACTCCCCGATGGCGCCGGCCTCATGATGAACACCGACGTTTACAACAACTCCTTCATCAACTGGCGCGGCGACGGCCTCATCGCCATCGACGGCGCAGGTTCCCCGCAGACGCACGCCAAGATCCACAACCAACCCGGCGCCCTCTTCCTCGCCACCGGCAACGGCGAGATCCGCGGCATCATTTCCCGCGGCTACGTCGACAACGCCGGCACCTTCCGCAAGGATGGCGGCCTCGGCGCCACCACCATCGGCTCGGAGTTCGCCAACCTCCCCTCCGGCCTGATCGACGTCCGCACCGGCACCCTCGCTCTCACCAGCGACGGCTTCTACCTCGCCGGCACGGCGCAGATCGCCGCCGGGGCCCAACTCGAACTCCGAGGCGCCGCACACGTCAACGGCCAATTCACTACTGACGGCAACGGCTTCCTCCGCGTCAACGGCAACATCCACGTTCTTGCCGGCGTAACCGCCACCGTCCGCAACCTCAGCATGAGCCTCATCGACGGCTTCACCGGCCACTCCATCGGCCCCGGCCGCGTTGATGTCACCACCTCCGCCTCCATCGGCGGCATTTTCGGCGGCGGCGGCACCCTCAATCTTCTCCCCACCTGCACTTCCTCCATCGCCTCCGACATCGACTTCACCGACAGCGGCACCCGCATCGACAACCGCGGCACCTGCACCTGGGACGGCGGCCAGATCCGCATCACCGAGGGCGCATCCCTCAACAACCTCGCCGGCGCCGATCTTGACTGCCGCGTCGCCTCCAATATCGGCGGCTACTTCTTCACCACCGGCACCGCTTCCAACGCCGGCACGCTCCGCAAGACCGCCGGCGGCCGCATCATCTTCGACCTTCCCTTTGTCAACACCGGCACGGTCATGGCCCAGTCCGGCCGCCTCGCTTTCAGCCGCTTCCGCCAGACCTCCGGCGAATCCGTCCTCGCCGGCGGGGAACTCGATTCCGACTTCCAGGTCGAGCCCCTCCGCTTCGAGGGCGGCACGCTCCGCGGCGTCGGCAACATCCGCGGCCCGGTTCTCAACACCGGCGCCGTCGTCGCGCCCGGAAACTCCCCCGGCGCGATCTCCATCTCCGCCGGCCTCTACGGCAACTCCTACACCCAGGGCCCCGCCGGCACGCTCCGCATGGAAATCGGCGGCACCACCCCGACCACCTTCGACCGCCTCGCCGTTGACGGCCCCGCCGTGCTCGACGGCACACTCCAAGTGACGCTAATCAACGGATTCGTGCCGCAGGTCGGCCAGACCTTCAACATCATCACCAGCACCTCCCGCTCAGGCCAGTTCTCCAACATCACTCTCCCGCCAGGGCTGCAGCTCGTCTACACGCCCACCACCGTCGCCCTCATGCTCGCCGGCCCCGCCGGCTGCAATCGGGCCGATGTCGGTTCCCTCGGCGGCAACCCCGCTCCCGACGGCGTGCTCACCGTTGACGACGTCGTCGCCTTCCTCTCCGCCTTCTTCGCCAACAACATCACCGTCGCCGATATCGCCGGCCTCGGCGGCGGCTCCATCCCCGACGGTCAGGTCACCGTTGACGACCTCGTCACCTTCCTCACCGAGTTCTTCACTGTCTGCCCGTAGACCCGGACGCACAGTCAACACAATTGTGTAGAAGCACGACGCGAGCGCCGCACCCCAGCCCTCGCCGCGCACCGAACACCGGGTCCCCGCCCGGTGTTTTTCTTCATTCGCCGATGGCCTCCCGCCCCGTCCGTGGTACATTCCAACGGGCGGTCCTTCCGCCCTGGGAGTTCCACCATGCGAGCCATCAGTTTCGTCCTCGCCGCCGCGTTCCTCCCCGCCCTCGTCGTCGCCGATCCCACCATCCCCAACGCCACCACCACGACCTACGGCACATTCCCCGCCGACTACCGCCCCTACACCATCACCCTCGACCCCGCCGGCTTCCTCTACGCCGGTTCCGACAACAACGATGTCGCCGGCATCACCCTCCGCCGCATCCCGCCCGGCGGCGGCCCTGCCGTCCCGTTCTCCACCGCACCCGTCTACGACCCCGACGGCATCATCTGCGATCGCGCCGGCGTCTTCTCCGGCGTCACCGGGGCCATCATCGTGGCCTACACCGTCAACACCGGTCCCGAGGGCGCCATCGGCATCTTCTCCCCGGGCGGCGTGCTCGGGGTGCGCATCAGCCCCACCAGTGTGCTTGCCAACAACGACGCGATGGCCTTCGATTCTCAAGGCCGCCTCTACGTCAATGCCTACGCCGCCGGCACGATCGTCAGGATAACCGCCGCGGATCCCCAGGTCTTTGTCACCATGCCCGGCGGCATCGGCGGCGGCATCCTCGCCATCGACACCGACAATAAACTGTGGATCTCCTGTTCCGACGGCGCACTCCGTCGCTATTCCTCCACCGGCACGCTCGAAGCCACCATCCCCGTCGGCGGCGCCTTCCCCACCCTGGGCTTCTGCCCCGTCGCCGGCGCGCTCCCCGCCGGCCTCTACACCTTCAACCGCGACAACGGAAATCTCCTCCGCGTCACCGCGACCGACACGCTCGTGCCCGCCGGCTCGGGCTTCCCCACCACCGTCTACCACCTGATCTTCAACGCCGCAGGCGACCTCTTCTCCGCCGACTGGGCCACCGGCACCGTCTGGAAAACCTCCCGCGGGTGCGGCAACCGCGCCGACGTCGCCTCCCTCGGTGGCGCCGCCGGCCCCGATGGCCAGCTCACCGCCGACGACATCATCCTCTACCTCGCCTCCTTCTTCTCCGGCAACCTCGCCATCGCCGACATCGCCTCCCTCGGCGGCAACCCCGCCCCCGACGGACAACTCACCCCCGACGACCTCATCTCCTTCCTCTCAGCGTTCTTCGCGGGCTGCCCGTAACTGTCCTCAATTCTCCGCCGCTTGGCCGCGCTCGCAATCAAGCACGACCGGCTTCTCACCGGCCCACATACGTCCTTTTTGCTTGCGGCGTCCCGAATTGGAAGTAGTCTCAAAGGGCCCCCAACCAGGGGTTGGGGCGTCTTCTATCGCTGCGCCCCTGATTCCCGCTAACCCCGGAGTGACCGATGCAGTCCACACGCGTGTGCCTATTTTCAACAATCGCGGCCTTGGCCTTCCCCCTCGCCGCGAGCGCCCAGCTCATCCGCCCCGATTCCGCCACCGCCACCAGCGAGTTCAGCGGCTCATACGTCATCGCCAACACGATCAACGGCTCCGGACTCCCCGCAGGCTTCACATTGGCCAGCACCCACGCCACCTACGCCGTCAATAACCACTGGACCACCGTCGCCAACCACACCCTCGGCGAGTCCGCCACCTTCACCTTCAATGCCCCCCAGGCCATCGGCGTCTTCCACTACTGGCCCCACCGCTCCAACGGCATCGCCGCCAATCCCAACTACGAGGCCACGCTCTACGACCTCACCTTCTACGACGGCCCCAACGGAACAGGCACAACCCTCGCTGCCTACACCAATCTCCCCGGCGCTGTCGACCGCGACACCGTCTACTCCCAGCCCATCACCGCCCTCACCGCCGTCCGCTCCGTCCGCTACACCATCCGCCAGACCCAGAACAACAACGCCTCGCCCTACACCGGCCTCGCCGAGGTCGCCTTCGGCGCGTGCCTCGCCCCCGACGCCTCACAGTTCACCCACCCCCTGAGCTCCCGCACCTGCCCCACCGGCTCCGTCACCCTCACCGTTGTGCCATTCGGCACCGGCCCGATGTCCCTCCGCTGGCAGCTCGAGACCACTCCCGATACCTGGATCGACGCCAACAACGGCGCGCTCCCCTACAACGGCGGCCTCATCACCGCCTCCGGCGTGACGACCGACCACCTGCAACTCTCCCTCAACACCCTCCCCGGTGCCCCCGCCCTGCGCTTCCGCTGCATCGTCACCAACGCCTGCGGCACCGCCGAGTGCACCCCCGCCACCCTCACCATCTCCTGCCCCAACATCGCCGATGTCGCCGGCCTCGGCGGCGCCCCCGGCTGCGATGGCCAGAACTCCGTGGACGACATCGTCTTCTACCTCGACCGCTTCTTCGCCGGCGACCTCGCCGTCGCCGACCTCGTCGCCCTCGGCGGCGGCGGCAATCCCGACGGCCAGGTCACCACCGACGACCTCATCGCCTTCCTCTCCGCCTTCTTCACGGGTTGCCCGTAGGTGGCACGGCTCTTCGGGGCGGCCTGCTTCTCTTTTCGTAGCAAGTCATGTCTTATTTCGGAGCCCAGTGATGTGCAACCAACTGAATCCTCTGTCTGTTCTTCGAATGGCCGTGCTTGGCGGGTTGGCCCTCATGATCCTCGCTTCCCGCGCCACCGCCCAGCAAGTCACTGTCCCGGCGCAATGCAACATCTACGGCGCAGGTCACGCGGCCCCTCCCGCCACTTGCGCTGAAGGACCCGGCCTGCTCCCTGTCCAAGTTGATTTGCCACCCGGCGCAACCTGCATCCAGCTCGTGTCCGTCAGCGGCACAGTGGCCTACTGCGCCAGCGGCTGCGGTCCCGCCCCCGCCGGCGCCGACGGCGTCGCGTTCGCGCCGCCGATTACTTTCAACGCTCTGGGCGGCATCTCGGGCGTCATGTCCAGCATCGGCCGGGCGCTCCACGGCGTCTTCCTCGGCCCCGCGGAGCCCGCAGAGCCCGCCCCGCCATCCCTCACATTTGCGGATCTGTCCTACACGAACCTCTCCCCGCTGATCGCCCAGCAGTTCATCATCGGTGATGGGCTCACAGGCACGGGTGCAGGGACGATCCAGACCCTCACGATCCCCGTGGGCGCAACGCGGTTCTTCCTCGGCTTCACCGACGGCTCACCTCCGTGCATCGGTTTCTTTCAAGACAACAGCGGCCAGGTCAGCGCGACCGTGGCAGTCAACGGCCTTGTTGGTCAGCCGGCATCGCAGCGCATCTGCCCCACCGGCGCCGCGACGCTGCAGGTCGGTCTCGCCGGCGCCGGTTCGCCCACTGCGCAGTGGCAGGTCGAGTCCCCCGCCGGCAGCAGCGCGTTCGTGGATATCCCCGCCGCCGGTTTCACCGAGCCCGCCTCCGGCCTCTCCTTCACCGCCGGCGGCGTCGCCTCCGCCTCGCTTCACGTCTCGAACATCACCCTCGGCTCCCACCCGTCCGTCATGAATTTCCGCTGCCGCGTCACCAACGCCTGCGGCCCCGTCTTCAGCCCCGCCGCATCGATCACAGTCTCTTGCCCGAACGTGGCCGACGTCGCCGGCCTCGGCGGCACCTCCGCGTGCGACGGCCAGACCACGGTCGATGACATCGTCTTTTACCTCGCCCAGTTCTTCGCCGGCAACGCATCGGTCGCCGACCTGGTCAGCCTCGGCGGCGGTGGCGGTCCCGACGGCCTGATCACCCCCGACGACCTCGTCGCCTTCCTCGCCGCGTTCTTCGCCGGTTGTCCTTAAGCGATCTGATTGCGACCTCCGTACAACCACTGATGCCGCTAGCCAAGCATACCCTAACAAATCTTGTAAAAATCAACGGATTCTGTTTGACAGGACATTATCCATACGTTATGCTCCTGTTCATGCTCTCCGCGACGATCCCAATTTCTGAACTCCGCGCCATCGACGCCCTGCTCCAAGTCGCCGAATCCCCATCGCATTCCGCTCGCGAGCGACGACTCGCCGCGACCAAGGTCCTCGACACCTGCGCGCGCCTCCGCTCCGAACCCCAAGCGTCCGTCCCCTCGCTGAACGAGCAGGCAGTGGGGAGGGTTCCGCCTTCGCAGTTGGCTTCGTCGTCTTCGATTTCCCAAGTTACTTGCGCCACAGATCACAGCGGCAATTCTGCGATCAGGTCGGTGGCCCGCTCAATCCCTCCAGCACCTTCCAGTTCCTCACTTGAGACCTCCGCGGCAACAGCCGCCAACTCCGTTCTCGCTACTTTCACCCCCGCGCCTGATACCAACCTCATCGCGCAACTCCTCTCCTCATCCACTTCCTCCATCCCCGCGGCCATCCACACCGCCGCCGGCGCACCTGCCCCAGTCGTCCGGCAGCGCCGCCAGACTCCCGAACTCCCCCGCGCCGCGTAACTCCCCCGCGCCGCGTAACTCACCCGACCGCGTGCCACCGACCGCGCCCGCGGTCGGTGCTCAACGCAACACGCCCAATTCCAAACCACCACCCAGGCCGCCACCAGCGGCCCGCCCCCGCGCGCCCACCTCCACCGACCACACCCGTTACCATCCCCCGCCCTGACTTCTTCTTGCAACTTCTCCTTCCGGTCTTCCTTCGATCCCTTCGCTCCTTCGTTGAAACGTCTTCTGTCTCCCCGTTCTGCCTCAAATTTTCGCGTTTCCGCGTTTTCTCCCCCATGCTTCTTCTCCAAGCCTTCAACCTCCACAAGCAGTACGCCGGACGCACCGTCGTCAACGGTGTCTCGTTCCAGGTCTCCAAGTCCGAGATCGTCGGCCTCCTCGGCCGCAACGGCGCCGGCAAGACCACCAGCTTCCGAATGACCATCGGCATGATCGATGCCGATGCCGGCCGCGTCGAGTTTGACGGCCGCAACGTCACCGCGCTGCCGATGTACGAGCGAGCCCGCCGGGGCATGGGCTACCTCTCGCAGGAGCCCTCGGTCTTCACCCGCCTCACCTGCGAGCAGAACCTCCTGGCCATCCTCGAAACCCTCGACCTCTCCCGGCACGAGCGCAAGCGCCGCGCCGCCGAACTCCTCGACCAGTTCCACCTCACCCACAAGGCCAAGCAGCAGGCCCGCACCTGCTCCGGCGGCGAGCGCCGCAAGCTCGAGATCGCCCGCGCCCTCATCACCGGCCCCCAGATCATCCTCCTCGACGAGCCCTTCAGCGGCGTCGATCCCATCGCCGTCGAGGACCTCCAGAAGGAGATCCGCCGCCTCGCCGAGCACGGCATCGCCTGCCTCATCACCGACCACAACGTCCAGCAGACCCTCCGCGTCTGCGATCGCGCCTACATCATCGATGACGGCAAAAAATTCGCCGAGGGCACACCCAAGGAACTCATCAACGACGACATGGTCCGCCGCGTCTACCTCGGCTCCCTCTTCCGCGGCGACGAATTCGACGACCACCACGCCTCCACCCCAAGCCCCACCCGGGCCGTCTCCTAAGCACGCCCTTCCAACTCCAACCGCCCTCCGCCCCTCAGACCCCGTCGGGGCCGCCAGTACACTGCCGTGGGCGCCCACGGACAAGCATGTCTTGGATCCACACTTCCTTGCTTCTCCTCCGAGCAGCCAAAGGCTGCGATCCGCTCCCGACCAACCCGCCGCCTACTTCCCGCCAACCGCCTCAGCCCAAGTGCAGCCCTCTGACTTCTGATTCATCCTTCATCCTTCTGCCTTCGTCCCTCTCATGCCCTCCCTCCCCGACTACATCCAGCGCAAGAAGGCCCTCACCCGCGCCCTCATACGCGCTGGCCTGGGCGTGTGGGTCGGTTACCTGGTCTTCACGATCGTCGCGCTCATGGTCCACGCCGTGTCGCTGATCACCGATGGATATTCCCCGGGTCTCTCGCTCCTGCTCCCGGTGGTGCTGCTCGTGTGTACGCACGCCCCGCTCATCCTCGCGGTCTGGTTCCTGCAAGAGCGATTCATCCGCTGGATCTGGCCCATCCCCAAGCGCGGCTGCCCCGACTGCGGCTACCCCATCGTCCCCAACGCCAAAGTCTGCCCCGAATGCGGCAAACCCCTCCCCGCCTGACTTCCCGATACGCTCTTCACCGTCTCACCGTCTCACCGTCTCACCGTCTCACCGTCTCACCGTCTCACCGTCTCACCGTCTCACCGTCTCACCGTCTCACCGTCTCACCGTCTCACCCCGCCACCATGCCCCGCAACTCATTCAAATCCCTCGCCTCCCTCTGTGCACTCTGTGTTCTCTGTGGTGCATTTCTCCCCGCCTGCGTCAGCCGCTCCATCCTCATCACCTCCGACCCGCCCGGCGCCGCTGTCTGGCTCAATGATGTGCCGCTTGGCCCCACGCCCGTCGAGAGCGAGTTCAAGTTCTACGGCACCTACGACGTGCGCATCCGCCTCGACGGCTACGAGCCCCTGGTCACCTCGCGCGACGCCGTCGCTCCCCTCTACGAGTACCCGGGCTTCGACCTCGTTGCCGCTCCCTTCCCCATCCACAAGCGCATCGAATGGCACTTCCAGCTCGAGCCCCTCCCCGAACTCACCGACCGCCCCGCGGCCGAAAAAGCCCTCATCGAACGCGCCCGCGCCGCCAGCAAGACCGTCCCGCCCGGCCTCCCTCCCGTCCCCGCCGCCGACAAGTTTCAGCGCCCCGCCGAACCGGCCCCCCCGGAACCCCGCCGGAGCGAGCCCGCCGGCACGCCCGCCACCACCGCGCCATCCCCGACGGCCCCCAGCACCACCGAGCCCGCCCCCACCACGCAGCCGTGACCCAGCTTCAATTGCGGCAGCACCCGCGCCCCGATCCCCACAAGTGTGTCGCAGCCGATGTGCACGGCCCCGCCCAGCACCGCCCCCGGCGCCACGTGCGTGTTGTCCTCGATCACGCAGTCGTGCTCGACGATCGCCCCCGAGTTGATGATCGCGTGCGCCCCCACCCGCGCCCGCGCGTGCACCACCGCCTTGGGCCCCACATACGTCCCCGGCCCGATCACCGCCGAGGGCGAGACGAACGCCGTCGGGTGCACCACCGCCCGCGCCTTGCCCGAAAGGTCCCGATGCTGCCCGATCCGCCGCACCAGCTCCCGCCGCTGCTTCAGGTCCCCCAGCGCCACGATCCAGTGCCGCTCCTGCAACTGGTGCAGCGACTCCAGCGGCCCCAGGCACACCGGCGCCGCGAACGGGTGCGGCAGGTCGATCAGGATCGCCGCCAGCGGCGCCGCCGGGTTGTCATCCAGGAATCCCGCAATCGGCTGCCCGGCCAAAAAAGCCGCTTCCGCCACCACCAGCGCGTGCCCGCCCCCGCCCAGGATCACCAGCGGCTGCGGCCCCGCGCCCGGGTGGTGGGGGTGGGGGTGGGGATGGCCGGGAGGATGCGGGTGGTGGGGTCCGGTCATGGTCGATCCGAATGGGGCGGAGAAACCCGGAAAGAGAGGGTCGATAGCCTATCGCTGTATCGACGCCCACCCCGCCGCCGTCCACACACCATCCACTCGGCATTTCACCTCATCGCCGGAACTTCGCCGCAAGTCCCGCCGAATCGGACCTTTGTCGCTAAACTAGCGACCTGACCAGGCCCCCAAGCCGTCGCGGCGGTGCCGCCGCGCTCGCTCCGGGGCCACTTTGAAGGACGGTACAGCATGGCTGCACGGACCGGCGTGGGCGTGGGGATGGGTGTGACGGTAGCGGTCTTGGGCGTTTCGACGCTCGCGCTGTTCGTCCTGACGTTCATCTTCCTCGGCCAGAAGCAGAACGCCGAGAAGAGCTTGGCCGACAAGGCCGCGACGTACAACGACTACGTCCGCGCCAACGAGCAGAACGACGACTCGGTCCGCCAGCTCGTGGACGAGGCCCGCAAGAACCAGCAGTCGGCTCTCGCTTACCTGCGCGACCGCTTCAAGACCATCGCCGAGTCCACCACCGGCCTCTCCAGCGACACGCCCAAGAGCCTCGCCAGCAAGATCGAGGCCGCTCGCGGCGGCAACTCCTCACCGCTCATCACCGTCCTGCAGGACAGCAACTCCAAGATCACCCAGCTCAACCGCGAACTCGCCGACGCCAAGGCCGCCGCCGACAGCGCCCGCCACGAACTCGAGGACGCCGTCAACCGCACCAAGGCCCAGATGGACGCCATGGAGGCCACCATCAAGGCCCAGAGCACCGAGCTGGGCGTCTACCGGACCAACGCACAGAACTACGGCAAGGACGTCGAGAGGACCCGCGGCGAGATGACCGGCGGGCTCGAGAAGATCAAGCGCGAGGCCAACGACGAGATCGTCCGCCTCAACGACACCATCACCCGTCAGAACCAGGAACTCCTCCTGGCCCGCAACAAGATCGAGGCCCTCACCGCCGCCCAGCGCAAGCAGTCGCTCCGCGCCGGCGATGAGGCCGCGCTGGTGGACGGCCTGGTCGTGGGCCAGGGCGCCAATGCCAACGAGATCGTCATCAACCGCGGGCGCAACCAGCGCGTTGTCCTGGGCATGACCTTCGAGGTCTACGGCGACGCCGGGCTCATCAAGCTCGACAACGACGGGAACTACCCGCGCGGCAAGGCCTCCATCGAGGTCATCCGCGTCGACGACAATTCCTCCACCGCCCGCGTCGTCCGCGCCGCCCGCGGCCAGCCCGTCGTCAACAACGACGTCATCGCCAGCGCCATCTACGACCCCAAGAAGATCTACACCTTCGTCGTCTACGGCAATTTCGAGAATACCGAGGGCATCGCCACCCAGGCCGGCGCCGACGAGATCAAGGCCCTGGTCGATCAGTGGGGGGGCAAGACCACCGACACCCTCACCGGCGATGTGGACTTCGTCGTTCTGGGCCAGCGCCCGGCGATGCCGCCCAACCCGCCCGCCAACGCCGACGGCCCCACCGTCCAGGAATACATCCGCAAGAAGAAGCTCGTGCAGGAGTACGACCGGCTGCTCCAGCAGGCCGCGGCGACCCAGATCCCCGTGCTCAACCAGAACCGGCTGCAGACGCTGATCGGCAAGTGAGCGATCGCCGGGTAACATGATTGTCCGAACAGGCCCGGGCGCTCGCCCGGGCCTTGTTCTTGAACGGGAGGACCGTGGCGGCCGTCGTCAAACACAAACCTGCGTGGCTCGAGTCGCTGATGTTCGCCGGCATCCGCACGGGCTTCTCGTCGCTGACCATCGGCGACCTGGGCTCGACGCTGTACGCCGCGCGGCGCATCGGGCGGGCCCTGGGCGGCTCGTGGATGAACAAGGCCCGCCTGCAGCGGGCGATCGACAACATCGCCCTGGCCTACCCCGACGCGACCGACGCGGAACGCCGCGAGTACGCCCTGCGGTCGTACGAGCACATCTTTGCGCTGGGCGTCGAGGTCGCCAACATGCCGCGCCGTCTGAGCCTCGAGGGGTGGGTGGACCGCGTGGAGCTCGGCGACGTCTCGACGATGCTGCGGCGGATGCTCGACGAACGCCCGATCATCTTCCTCACCGGCCACTGCGGCAACTGGGAGCTGTGCGGCTACACCATGGCCTTGCTGGGCTTCCGCATCCACGCCCTCTACCGCCCGTTCGACCTGCGCCCGCTCGACGCGTGGGTCCGCCAGGTGCGCGGCGAGCGCGGCATGACGCTCATGGACAAGTTCGGGGCTATGCACAAGCTCCCCGAGGTCCTCGAGCGCGGGGACCCTGTCGGCATCGTCGCCGACCAGAACGCCGGCGTCCGCGGCCTGCACGTGCCGTTCTTCGGGCGGTTGGCCTCCACGTACAAGGCGATGGCGATCCTGGCCCTGCGCTACGACGCGGTGGTCGTCACCTGCGTCGCCACCCGCACGGGGCGGCGCCTGCTCGCCGACGGCCAGGTCCAGACCGAGCCGGACCCGATGCGCTACCACATGTATGTGGCGGACATCATGACGCCCGAGGACTACCGGGCCCAGCCCGACCCGTCGTTCTATATCACCGCCCGCTTCCGGCGCGCCCTGGAGGAGTGCATCCGCAAGTCCCCCGAGCAGACGCTGTGGATGCACCGGTTCTGGAAGAGCCGCCCGCCGTTCGAGATGGAGGGCAAGCCCTTCCCCGCGCGGCTGGAGGCCCGCCTGCGCAACCTCCCCTGGATGACCGACGAGGAGATGCGCCGGATCAAGGAGCACAGCCTGCGCGACACCACGGCGTGTGCCGCCGCCCGTGGGAGTGGTGGGGGGAGCAAGCCGGAACCCGAACCCGACCCGTCGGAAGATGCGTGAACGCGCCGAGCGCGGAACCGTCCCGACGCGCGACCCGTACCATCGAGCGAGGTGTGCCCACATGAACGGACGACTGAGCGGCGTCAAGGTGCTGATCGTGGACGATGACCAGGACATCCTGGAATCGGTCGACGCCGTGCTCAAGGCCGAGGGCGCCGAGACCACCACGGCCGCCGACGGCAACGCCGCGGTGGACACCGCGGCCGGCGGCAAGTTCGACCTGGTCGTGCTGGACATGATGCTGCCCGGCCGCTCGGGCTTCCTGGTGCTGGAGAAGATCAAGGGCAACGCCGACAGCCCGAGCGTGATCATGCTCACGGCCAACGAGGGCAAGCGCCACCAGGCGTACGCCGAGTCGCTGGGGGTGGACCGCTACCTGCTCAAGCCCGTGCCGCTGGAGAAGCTGGTGGTGGTGGCGACGGAGCTGGTGGCGGCGCGGGCGAGCGAGGCCGAGGCCGACAACGGCAAGCCCCGCAAGCCGAAGCGCTAAGATCCGCCCCGATGGCCCGTTCGCGTCAGGTTGTGGTCCTCAAGTCCGTCGATCCCTCCGACGACGACGTGGACGGTCTGCCCCCGCTCGGCAGCGTGCGCGAGGTGACCAAGGCGCTCTCGGATTACAACACCGCCCCCGACGGGGCCGCGCCGGGGACCAGCGCCGCCATGGGGCTGGCCAAGCTCTTCGGGCCGGGGTTCATCATCGAGATGCCGGTGTCGGACGAGGATGTCCGTCAGTTCATGGTGACCATGACCGACGAGGACTTCGCCTTCCCGGTGCTGACGCGCCTGTGCCGCGCCCAGAAATGGACCATGATGGACCCGGATTCCGGGCAGCGGCTTCGGTTCTAGAATGTGGGGTCCGCCGCGGGCCACGCGGCGTTTTTGCACCAGGAGCGACCATGACCAGCGCCGAGGCGGGCCATCACGATACCACCAGCACCCTGCAGGGGTGGCAAGCGCTGCTCGCGGACGACGCGGCACGGATGGACGTGCTCGAGAAGGCGTTTGACTTCCGGGGCGACGTGACGCTGACGCTCGCCGACGGGCGCACCGTCGCGGGGTACATCTTTGATCGCCGCAAGGGCGCGACGCCGGCGCAGTCGAGCGTGCGGGTGTTGACGGCCGCCAACGACGACAAGCTGACCTTCGGCTACGGCGAGATCGCGCGGGTGGAATTCGGGCGCGACACCGCGGCGGGCAAGAGCTTCGAGACGTGGATCAAGAAGTATGTCGAGAAGAAGATGAAGGGCGAGAAGGCGAGCATCGAGGCGGAAGCCCTGTAAGAAGGCGACCAGGCGAACAGACACGGAAATATGCCGACGTACGAGTACGAAATCCTGGACAAGAAGGGCGCGCCGACCGGCGAGCGGTTCGAGATCGTTCAGTCGATGAAGGACGACGCGCTCACCAAGCAGCCGGGGACGGGCAAGCCGTGCCGCCGGGCGATCGTGATGCCGGCCATCGCGGGCAAGTGGTCGGGGCTGAACAAATCGGTGATGAGCAACAAGAACCTCGAGCGGATGGGGTTCACCAAGTACGAGCGCAAGGGCAACGGGTACATGGAGCGCGTGGCCGGCAAAGAAGGGCCGCAGACGCTCTCGGCCGACGACTGATCGCCGCACGCCGGTGTGTCAAAACTGAGCCGCGGATCTGATCGGGAGTTGTTGGGGTTTTGCAACTCAGATTCCACCGTCTAAACTCATCTCCCCCGCGGAGGTGCCCCTGATGTCGCCGACGGTCCTGAGACAACCCAAGCCCAAGTCCTTGGATCTTTCGGATGTCGCCAAGGCATCGCGGTCGTTCTTCACCCAGCACAAGCTGGACGCGGTGGCCAAGGCGGTGCCGACCAAGCTCAAGTTCACCAAGGCGGCCGAGGAGATCTTCGCTCGGGCCGGCCAGATCGGGATGGAGCCGACGCTGGTGCTCCCCCCGGTGAAGGTGCAGCACGAGCAACTGGCCAATATTGCCCGTGGCATGGCGGCCTCGCCGTGCGAGGCGATCCCGGCCGAGCTGCAGTACGCCGAGCCATGGATCGCGGACCTGGAGGCCCTGAAGGCGGCGCTGCCGCGGTCGAGGCCGGCGGGTGCGTACGTGCTGTGCATGGCCTTCGGCGCGTACGAAGAGGACACGGCGAACCAGTCGGCACGGCAGATCGACAAGCTCTTCGAGGAAGACGAGGTCACCGGGCTGACGGTGCCGGAGTTCATGCTCGTCCAGCGGCTGCGGGCGGTCGAGAACGGCGACCACCGCTTTGCCGATGCCACACCGATGGGCAGCGAGCAGGCCGGTTGGCAGTGGCTGCTGGACACGCGGTCGAAGGACGGCGTGGCGGCGGGGTACTGGAACGCGGGCAAGCGGCGGATCGAGGTCGGCTGGGTGAAGGCCGAGACCAAGAGCCCGCGGCGCGGCGCGCACCGGACGCTGATCATCGAGTGCGTCTGAGGGGTTGTTGGTTCTTAGTTCTTAGTTCTTAGTTCTTCGTTCTTCGTTCTTCGTTGTGGTCTCCGGCCATCGCCAGGGACTTGGTGTGCTGCGCAGATATGTGCAGGTCGGCGAGCAGAGACCAAAGACTAACGACCAACAACTAACGACTCCCTCGCTGCCGCCAGAGGGTGACGGCTTCGGGCTCGCGGGCGTAGAGGGGGAGGAGTTCGACGGGGTCGATGGCGGGGAGCCGGGCCGCGGTTTGGAGGAGGGCGGCCGGAGAGAAAACAGGGGGGAGGATGGTGATGCCCAGACGTGTGGCTTGCTCGCGCAGGGTCGCGGGGAGGTGCTCGTCGGCGATGAGCGTGCCGATGCCGAGCGCGGCGAGGCCTTCGGCGGCGACCAGGCGGCCGTCGGGGAGATTCAGGGGCTGGGCGGGATCGCCAGGCCATGAATGGTCGAAGAGGGTGATGAAGCTGGAATCGGACTTGCCGGCGAGGGCGACGGCGAAGGGGCGGGTATCACTGCGCGGCGTGGCGAGGGCGACGGCCGCGGCGGTGGGGACCGCGATGGTCTTGGCGCCGGAGGATTCGGCGATGAGCTTGGCGGTGGCGACAGCGACGCGGAGGGCGGTGTAGCCGCCGGGGCCGACGGAAACGGCGATGCAACGGATTTGTGGAGGGGTAACGCCGGCGCGGCGGCAGAGGCGGTCGATGCAGGGCATCAGGTCGTCGTCATGTCGGGTGGTTGGGCGGAGGGGCTCGGAGTCGATCACACGCGGTTCGACGCCGGGACCGAGTTCACCCAGCGCGCAGCCGGGGCCGAGGCCCTTGGCCGCGCCGGGGGCGGCGGAGGGGTTGCTGGTTTCGATCGCGAGGGTGAGCATGAGAGAATGAAGGCATTCGGCACTAGGCACGAGGCATTGGTCGAAAGACAGAAGGCAAAGAGACAAAGAGCAGAAGTCAGAGGTAAGAAGCGGAGTTCAGTCTTCATCGCGGCGGTTGCGTTTGATTTCGCCGCGGATTTTTTTGGCGGTGAGGCGGCGTTCCTTGCTGCCGCGGGAGGGCTTGGTGGGGCGGCGGACCTTGGGGATGTGCATGGCCTGGACGAGGAGCTGGCGGAGCTTCTCGAAGCACTCGTCGCGGTTGCGGGACTGGGAGCGTTCGGTCTCGCTGGTGATGATGATCTCGCCCGCGGCGGTCAGGCGCGAGGCGGCGAGAGATTCAAGGCGGTGGCGGGCGGCGGGGTGGAGGGGGAGCGCAGCGGTGGCGAGGCGGATCTCGCACTTGGTGGAGACCTTGTTGACATTCTGGCCGCCGGGCCCGCTGGAGCGCGAGAAGGTTACCTGCACGACACTTGCGGGGACGCGCACGCCCGGCGCGAGCACGAGTGTGCCATCGCCGGGTTGGTTGGGATCGGGCTGGTGTGAATCGCTCTTCATGCGTGCAGGACCGAGTTGAGGTGGGTAGGCTATCGCCCCGCAAGGGCTGGAGAACAGCAAGATGATGACATGGGGGCTATCGGTTTGTAGCGCAGCGATGGTATTTGCGGCGGGTGCGAGCGCATCGGCACAGGACGGCGGCGGCGCGTTCGCGGTGCGGACGGGGCTGATGATGGCCGCGGAGCCACCGCCTCAACCGGCGGCGAACCCGGGCGCGGGGAGCGCGACATCGGAGGCGGCGCAGGCCGCGGCGGAGCAATCGGGCATCGGCTCCGGGCGTCCGGATCCGTGGACGGTGCAGATCCAGGGGCGCGGGTGGTACGTTGCGCCGTCGGGGGACGTTCGGATCGCGGGTTCGACCGGGAGCATGGACCTTCAGGACGTTGGCGCGGACAACCCGCGCTGGGCGCCGGTGGGGCAGGTGGATATCCAGGCGGAGCGGCTGCTGATCACGCTGCGGGGGACGCATCTCGACGAGCAGTCGACCGCGGCATCGAGCGCGACGTTCAACCTCGGCGGCATGGCGGTCGCCTCGGGGGACTGGGTTCAGACGAACATGAAGTGGACCTGCCTCGAACTGTCGGGCGGGTGGCTGGTGTTCGATTACGATTTTGAGAAAGGCGGCCAGCCGGATCCCAAGAAGGAGAACCAGTTCAACCTGTGGGTGATCGGCGGCGGTCGAATGTATGACTACTCGTTCGACGTGACAAAGCTGAGCGGCGGCGCGGGCGCCGTGACGACAAGCCAGACGTACGGAGAGGTGTACGGCGGCGTGCGTCTTGAGTTGCAGTTGTGGGAGTGTCTTTCGGCGGAGGCCGAGGGGTCGGTGGGCGGGTGGCCGGGCTCGCGTTCGAGCATGAGCTGGGACATCATGGTGGCGTTCAACTGGCGGGCGTGCGAGCACTTTGGTTTGCAGGTCGGCTACCGGCTGCTCATGACGGATACTCGCAATGGGGACGGGGCGGGGCAGAGCGGGTTTGACGGGAGTTTCGCGGGGCTGTTCGTGGGCGCGGTGCTTCGGTTCTGAGGCGGTGTTTCTCCCGGAGATGAGCGGGTTTGTGGATTGATGCGGGATTCACGCGGGGTGGTGTTGACGGTTCTCGGACCGCATGGCATACTGAAGGGGAAGGGTGGCGTTCTGCCGCCCATGGCCGCGGACTGACCGGACAACTGGATGCAGGCTTGCACGATGCGAGCGCGCGGGAGCGTTGCATGGCGACCGTGACAAAGAAAGAACTGGTGGAGACGATCTCCAAGCGCGTGGCGCTGGATTGGAAGACGGTGCGCAAGCTGGTCCAGGAAGTGCTTGACCAGATGATCATCGAGCTGGGGAAGGGGAACCGCCTGGAGTTCCGCGACTTCGGCGTGTTCGAGGTGCGCGAGCGCAAGCCGCGGACAGCTCAGAACCCCAAGACGCTGCGGCCGGTGGATGTGCCGGCGCGCAAGGCGGTGCGGTTCAAGGCGAGCCAGCTCATGAAGCTGCAGGTCTCCGGGCGGGCACCCGCGCCGACGCCGGGGGGCGATGCGCCGGCGGGGATGATCGAGGCGAAGCCGGCGCGCGGGCGGAGGGCGGCGAGCAGGCTGCGGCTGCAGGCGTGAAAGAGGGTTGTTGGTTGTCGGTCGTTCGTTGTTAGTTCGAGACGAAAACGGGCGATGGTCTGGGCGTGCGCAAGTCGCACGTGGCAAATAACAAATGAAGACGTAAAGATGTGGGGCTCACCGGTGCGCGGTGATTGTTGTGCCATCTTGACTAACGACTAAGAACGAATAACAGAAAACTCGTCAGTCCGCATTGGCGAGGGCGGGAGTCGGGCCTTTGACACTCGTCGGCTGGGCGGGGGCGAGGGCGAGCATGCGGTCGAGGGCGGCGAGGGCTTCGGCGCGGACTTGTGGGTGGACGGTGATGCGGTTGACGACCTTGCCAGCGGCGAGGTTGTCGAGCACCCAGAGGAGGTGGGGCTGGTCGATGCGGTACATGGTGGTGCAGAGGCACTGGCAGTCGGAGAGGATGCGGACGTGGACGCCGCGGGCCTTGGCGGCGGCGGCGAGGCGGGCGACGAGGTGGACCTCGGTGCCGACGGCCCACTTGGAGCCGGGGGCGGCGGAGTCGATGGCGCGGATGATGAACTCGGTGGAGCCGGCGAGGTCGGCCTGGTCCACGACTTCCTTCTGGCACTCGGGGTGGACGAGGATGTGGGTGCGCTCGTTGCGGGGGAGGTCCTTCTCGGCGTCGCGGATAGCGCGGACGTGCTCGGGGCGGAAGAGCTTGTGGACCGAGCAGTGGCCGGCCCAGAGGATGACCTCGGCGGCCTTGAGCTGCGCCGGCGTCGCGCCGCCGAGGGGCTCGCCCTTGGCGGCTCTGCGCGGGTCGTACACGACTGTGTGCTGCTCGACGTCGATGTCGAGCTTGGCGGCGGTGTTGCGGCCGAGGTGCTGGTCGGGGAGGAAGAGGACCTTGATGTGCTCACCCTTTGCACGGGGCTTGACGCCGCCGGCGCGGGCCCACTCCAGAACGAGCTGGGCGTTGGAGGAGGTGCAGACGCAGCCGCCGTTTTTGCCGACGAAGGCCTTGATGGCGGCGGAGGAGTTGATGTAGGTGACGGGGATGATGCGGGCGTGGGCGTGCTGGTCTTTGAGGGACTGGTTGATGGCGTCCCAGGCGAGGATCGCGTCGTCGTAGTCGGCCATGTCGGCCATGGAGCAGCCGGCGGAGAGGTCGGGGAGGATGACGCTCACGGAATCGGGCGTGAGCATGTCGGCGGTTTCGGCCATGAAATGGACGCCGCAGAAGATGATGTACTGAGCGCCGGCCTCGACGCACTGTTTGGCGGCGAGTTGAGAGAGCTTGAGGGAGTCGCCGGTGAAATCGGCGTGCTGGATGACCTCGTCGGCCTGGTAGTGGTGGCCGAGGATGATGAGCCTGGGGCCGATTTCCTTGCGGCGCGCGGAGATCCTGGCGGCGAGTTCCGCGGGGGAGGCGCGGATGTAGTGTTCCGGCAGAGATGGTTGCCAGAGCTGCATAGCCCCAGCGTAGGGTGGGTGGAGGGCGTGCGGCGCGGGAGCGGTCACCGTGCGGTGGTTGACCGGGGCCCAGGGCGGGGCGGGCACGGATCGGCGGAATCACCGCAAAAGTGTGTGCAGGAGCGGGCGGGTTACTGGCAGCCGGAGAAGAACTGGGAGAGGAATCGGACGAGGTCGTCCACGGTGATCTGGCCGTCGCTCACGGGCTCGCCGCCGAGGCTGGCGATATCGGCGACGGCGAGGTCACCGCCGAAGAAGCGAGAGAGGTAGAAGACGATGTCGTCAACGGTGAGCGCGCCGTCCCAGCCGGGGGAGCTGCCGAGACCCGCGACATCGGCGCTGTTGCAGGGGACGAGCGCGGCGGGGAGGACAGCGACCCAGCCGATGTTGTTGCCTTCCTCATCACGGCCGAGGCCGGCGACGGTGCGGCCGTCGGCGGCGACATCCCAGCCGGTGGAGAGGGTGAGGCCGCCGAGCGAGACGCCGTGGGTGGTGAGGACGTGCTCGATGTTGACGGTGCCGGAGTCGGGAGTCCAGATGAAGGCGATCTCGGGGAGGTTGGATTGGCCGGCGCCGCCGACAATAACCGCGCCGTTGGGGGAGATGCCGTGGGCGACGAGGTCTGTGCGGTCGGGGAGATGGGGGAGGAAGTCGAAGGTGCTGCCTTCCTCATCGAAGCCGTAGCGGAAGGCGGCGAGGGCGCCGCCGGTGCCGCCGAAGCCGGCGATGTACTTGCCGTTGGCGGAGACGTCGGCGGCGAAGGCGGTGTTGAGCGGGCCGGAGAGACCGATGTTGATGAAGGCGCCGTCGGAGCGGGTGTAGCGGAAGGAGCGGCCGCCGAGGTTGCTGTCGGAGATACCGACGACGATGCTCCCATCTGTGGATGCGGCGGTGCAGTTGCTCTCGGGACCGTCGTCGAAGACGCCCAGGACGGTCCAGCCGCCCTCGGCGGTCCAGATGGCGGCGCGGAAGAACTCGTCGGGGAGCTGCGCGACGAGGCCCACGACCGTGGAGCCGTCGGGGGAGATGTTGCGGGCGGCGGACTGGGTGGAGTCATCGGGCTTGCCGAGGTCGACCATGCCGGCGGAGGTCCAGCGGAAGGCGCGGCCGTCGGGGAAGCTCTCGCCGACGATGACGCTGCCATCGGCGGAGATGCCCGAGGCGAGGCTGCCGGTACGGTCGGGGAGGACGCCGAGGCTGACGGTGCCGGTGGCGATGGTCCAGCGGATGGCGAGCTCGCCGCCGGGGGAGTCGGAGACGCCGCAGACGACCGAGCCGTCATCGGCGATGCGGAGGGCCTGGGTGCTGACGCCGCCGGCGAGGGGATCGACGCGGTGGAAGGCGGGGGTCTGGGCCAAGGCGGCGGGGGTGAGGGCTGCCGCGGCGAGGAGGAGGGCGACGGCGGAGCGGCGGGAAGTCATGGGCGGAACTCCTGCAAGAGCGAGGTCCCGGGACGAGGGCCGGGCACCAACGTTCAGGATCGAACATACGGATTTTCGGCGGCGCGTCAATGCATTCTGATTTTATTCTGAATAATCTTGGATGAATGAGGCTTTGTGTGTACCTTCAGGCGTGGCGGCCCAGGAGCCGGGGAAACTCAGGGAGTCTGTACGATGGCGTCGGTGACCGGACCAAAGGCCAAGGTGGTGGAGGTGCCCGCGGGGAAAGCGGAGCGTTTGAAGCGCTCGGCGGCGGGATCGGCGGCGATCGACTTGCCATTCGAGCAGGCGGCGGCGGGGGTTCTGGGGGAATTGCAGCGATCGATCGCGGAGTTGCTGGAGGCCGCGCCGGGTGAGACCGGTCGGGCGGCGGATGTAGAGCGAGCGTTCGGGGTGGATTACAAGCTGGCGTGGCAGGTGTACCGGATCGCGACGGCGGCGAGCCCGCTGGCCGCGGGGGCGAACGTGCCGGCGCGGGTGTCGGTGGAGCGGCTGCTGAAGTCGGCGGCGCGGCGGAAGATTCCGGCGGCGGTGGTGGGGCGGGTGCTGCGGGCGTTTGAGGACTACGAGCGGCTGGTGGATGCGCACGCGGGTGATCGCGCGGGGCTGGACGCGATGATCGGCGCGTACCTGCCGGACGAGCAGGAAAAGCAAGAGCTTGTGACGAAGCAGGCGGCGTACCGCGCGATGAGCCAGATCAAGGGGCTCGACGCGGAGGCGGAGTTGACGGCGAACCTGCTGTACCCGTCGGCCGATGGGGTGTCGGTGGACCGCGTGTCGTTGCAGGGGCACTTCGGGCAGCGGCGGCTGCGGCCGAAGGTGGGCATCGGGTTCTGGACGGCGTCGATGATGAGGCCGGATCAGGTGCCGCTGACGCTGAGCGGGGAGCCGTGCGACGGGCCGATGAGCGCGTGGCTGCCGGAGTTCTGCTCGGCGCCGTCGCTGCGGTTTGAGGTGGCGCGGGCGGATGGGGTGCAGTTCTACTGGGTGGAGGGGGAAGAGGTGGGGCTGCGGTCGGCGGTGGACCTGGTGATGGCGGAGTACCGGCCGGGGACGATGAAGCGGTACCGGCGCGACGACGGGGTGCGGGACACGGGCGTGTTCGACGTGATGGACTGCCCGACCCGGCGGCTGACGCTGGACGTGTTTGTTCACAAAGATGTGTATGCGGGCGTGACACCGGAGCTGGCGATCTACGACGCGGCGGTGTTCGGGCTGGTGCGCGGGTCGGGGGACCCGGTGCGCGAGCACCACCGGCTGCGGATGATCGAGTCGATCCAGCCGATCGTGGGCGGGCTGGCGCACGCGGGGCTGGGCCACGTGGCGCGGTACATCGAGATGCTCGAATATGTGTGCGCCAAGCGCGGGTGGGACCCGGGCGCGTTCCGCGGGTACCGGCTGGACGTGCAGTACCCGGTGTACGGGGCGCAGTACGTGGTGAAGTTTGAGTTGCCGCAGGCGCCGGGCGGGTAACGGCGCAGCTATACGTCAACACATCCGTGCATAGGCCGGAAGCCGATGCTACGCCGCGAGGGCGGCGGCGGTGGCCTGGTCGAAGCGGACGGCGATGGTGTGGCGGTCTGCGCCGTGGCTGTCGGCCCGGATGACGGTGGCGGGGATGGAGCGGCCGGCGGAGAGGACGGCCTCGCCGCGGAGGGCGATGGCGAGGTCGATGGTCTCGCCGACGGCGACGGGGCGCGAGGCGATGAGGTCGAGCATGGCGCCGCCGACCGAGACGTTGCGGGTGCGGGCGAGGCAGTAGGACTGCTGCACGGGGCGGTAGACCTTGCAGGGCCGGTCGAGGTCGCGGCGGGTGTGGATGCGTCGGTCGGGGGTCATGGGGGTGGAGCCGGGTGGTGGGTGTGAGTTTGTGGTTGAAGGAGACGGAGGGTTATCGGGTGGATCGGGGGAGAACTGAAGGAGGGCGATTGCTGTCGTGGATCGGAATGCAAGCGGAAATCTTGAGAAGATGCCCAATTGGCGCAGATTTCGCCGTTCCCAATCCGCCCGTGGTCGTGGGGCAGCTGCGTACCGGCAAGCAGTGTCTTTGCGGCGATGAACGAATCACCTGGGTGACGCAGCCCAGACCGCGGATTCACATTTTTTGTCTATGGATCGCACAGACCAAATGGAATTCCAGTATATTGTGCCTGTTCTCTGATCAGAATGGTGTCTGGCATCTACTAGACGTCGTCGGATGTTCACAGTGCTGTGGAATAGTAATGTACATAGTAGACGACACACTCGATGACCTACTGCGGCGTGTCTTGGTCCGGATTTTTGCTCGAGGCGAGCGCATTGTCGCGAGCCGCGGAACCAATCTCGAGCTTTGTGGTGTGCTTCTTCAATTGCGTAATCCTCGTGCGAGGCTGAGTCGCTCGGCTGACCGCGGGCGAATATTCAGCGGGCTTGGTGAGCTGCTCTGGTACCTCTCGAAGTCTGACCGGTTGGACTTCATCAAGTACTACATCGCGAAATATGAGGAAGAGTCTGATGACGGTGTCACGCTTTACGGTGCGTATGGGCCACGGCTCTTTCTTAAGGGTGGCTGGAATCAGTTTGACGCTGTTAGAACCCTGCTCACTTCTAAGCCGACCACTCGAAGAGCTGTGATCCAGCTCTTCGACTCAAGCGATCTCAAGCCTCCAGCCAAGAAGGAAATTCCCTGCACATGCACTTTGCAGTTCTTGGTTCGCCAAGGGCAGCTTGATCTTGTAGCAACGATGCGTTCAAACGATGCGTATATCGGACTGCCCCATGATGTGTTCACCTTCACGATGCTTCAGGAACTTATGGCCAGAACGCTAGGACACGAAATTGGTGTATACCGGCACTTTATTGCAAGCCTTCACATCTATGACCGAGATTGGCAGAAGGCGCGAGCTTATGTGCGTCAAGGTTGGCAACCTGTAGCGGGCGCGGCCATGCCTCCCATGCCCTTGGGTGATCCATGGCCTGCCGTTAGCCGGCTGCTCGCTGCCGAGGAGTCAATCCGCGCGAACACCTTTGACTGGGCCGCCGACTTGGGTGAAAGTGACTATTGGGCTGATTTGATCCGGCTCTTGGGAGTTCTCTCGGCCTTCAAGCGGCGTGAGAAAAGTCAGATGCAGGACCTGCGGAAGGCGATGAAGAGCAAAGTCTACGATATGTACATCGCGCGTCGTCAAGCCGCCGCAGCGAGCAAGGAGGCTGAGCAGGGTGAGTTTAACTTTCAAAATCAGAAGCCGCCCATCGAGTAGTCATCGTCACACCACTGAATTGGGGCGAGCCAAGTCTTCAGAATCGACTGACCTGGTCGATTATTTTCGTGACAAGATGGCGCGGGCGATTTTGGGCAACACTCCTGTTATTCCTTGGAGTTGTCCAGTTCCATCTTTCGGCGATTGGTCCGTGTCGGTAGTCGCCAGCTTGGGTCTAAATCCGAGCAATCGGGAGTTCGTGGACGAGGTCGGAAACGAGCTTTGCGAACATGATCGCCGACTTCCCACGTTGCGGTCGCTTTGTTTGGATAGCTGGGTGTCGGCTCAGCGTAACCATCTCGCCACGGTGTTGGACTCATGCCGCCGGTACTTTGACGCCAACCCTTACGATCTGTGGTTCAAGTCTTTGGATGAAATAGTGTCGTCTACGGGGTACTCGTACTACGGATCACAATCTCGTGCGTGCCACCTCGACATCATACCATTCGCAACCACGTGCAAATGGACAGAACTAACTCGGCGTGAGCGGGAAGAACTGCTTTACGCAGCGGGGGATGCCCTCGGCCTGCTGTTGAATCAGTCACCAGTTCGCATTCTGGTTCTCAATGGGCAATCAGTTGTGTCGCACCTTGCAGCCTTGTCCAATGCCCAGTTTGAGAGTCGCTGTTTCGCGGCGTGGGATCTTCCGCGTGCTTCTGGTGCAAATGTCCGAGGGGTCGCCTACAAGGGTGTGGTGACAAAGGTCGGAACTGTCAATCTTGATAGACCGATCAGTGTTCTGGGATACAACCACAATATCCAAAGCAGCTTTGGTGTGACGCGAGCGGTGAAACAGAGTATTCGCGATTGGATTGGAGGCGAGGCAAGAGGCATACTCAAATGAGCCCAGAAGCCAGAGCACGAGTCGACAGTCTCATTCCAGTTCTAGTGGACTTTGATCGAAATACCTTCCGGTTGCCTGGCGCACCCGGCTTACTGGAGCGGCGGGCTCTCGCCGGCCAGGTAGTCGAAAGTGAGCGCAGGGTGGCATTTGTTCGAGGGCTGCGTCAGGCGACTCTGAGTCCTGATCGCTGTGATCCGCACTCACACTTGTTTGATCCGTTGCGAGCGGCGGTGCTGTTTGATCAGCGTGGTAACCGCGACGAAGCATTTGGGCTCGCGTTCTTGGCCACTCACTGTGGACGCCATCGTACGGACGGTTGGCGCCTTGCGGCTTTGCTCTATGGGGGCGAGGGTCGTGGCCAAGAGTGGACTTGGAACCGACTAGTCGCCAATCCAGACGAATTTGGAAGGTGGCTCGGCACGGCCCGGCGACGCTGGCAGACAGCGGGCAATGTTCCTCGATTTGGAAACCATCGAAAGTATGAATCGCTCGATCCGATGAAGGGTAGCGGAACGAATCACATTGTTTCTAGCTACGTGGAGTGGGTGGGGCCGGAGAAAGTTCATGAGCGCAGATTGGGAGTTGTCATGAATGGAGAGACGGATCCGGGCAATCGATTTGAGTTGCTCTATGAGTCCATGGCGACAATCCACCGGTTCGGTAGAATGGCCCGATTTGATCACATCGCTATGCTGGGTAAGCTCGGCCTTGCAGGTGTGCAACCGGCAACGCCATACCTTCAAGGATCGACGGGGCCCCTCCGCGCGGCCGCGTTGCTTTTCCGAGGTGACTCTAATTCGCGTGATGATGTGGCGGAGCTTGAGACTCGAGCGATTGCGTTGGGCGGTGCATTGGGGATTGGAATGCAGGAAGTGGAAGACTCGCTGTGCAACTGGCAGAAATCGCCACAGGCTTTTAGGCCCTTTCGAGGATAGATCCATTCCAGCGGTATCGCCGCTTAAGGTGGTTCATCTGTTCGCGGCCATACACACCGATGTGTTGAAGTTGCCCAACCACAATGCCCGGCGCCACTCCTATTGATTTTGCAAAGCGAGCCACGGCCCAACGATTCCGTCGGAGTTGGCGCATCGTTGCCTGATAGGCGGGAGGCACAAGTAGATTCGATGCAGCTTCGCTGGCCTCTTGTTCAAACTGTTCAGAGAGTTCGTCGTCCGAATCAATGATGGCAGGTGTCGCAGGATGCAGTAAGAGGTGTGCCGCTTCATGAAAGAATGTGAACCACATGTGGTCATCGACCAAGTGGCGTGAGCTCAGTGCTATCAAGCGTCGGTTACGAGCCTGGTGAAGAGCAGCTCCGCTGGCTCGACAGCCCCGTGGCGCACGAACGACTACTACTGCGACCCCGGCTGCCGCGCATTGAGTTTGGAGTTGGGGAATGAACACCTTGGGGTCAGGCTCGCGCGTCAGGGTCCTTAAGGACGGAAGCAGTTCTCGCCATCTCGCAGGATCCCAAACAGAGCACTCTAGATGCCCCGATGCGCGCTCTGCCTCACGAAGCCATGCAAGAACGGCCTCCCGCTCGGATGCAAACGTCTCCGACGTGTGAAATTGACCAGACAACGATTTCTCTAGGTCGGCGTACTCATCGTGCCACGCCTTGACTGAAGACACGCCGAAGAACCGCAGGCACTCATAAGCCAACATGGATTTTGTGTCGCAGGCTGGTATCCAGCGCAGTGATTGCATGTCGGCAGCCGGAATGGCTTTCAACCACGCGTCAACTTCTCTACCATCCAAATTGTCTACAAGGTGAGCGATGGCCGTTTGATATGTCTTTTCCCTACGAAGCCAGAATTGTGTAGTCGCGCCCAATGTGTGCTCGAGCTGAAGTGCCAAGTCTGCAGTGAGTCGTGTGCGGCCGTGGATGAGGTCATCCAGCAATTGCGTTTCAATGTGCATGGCTTGGGCGACTTCATGTGTGGTGACGCCACGTTGACTCATGATGGCGGCCACGGACTCTCCGGGAGGAGAAATCCAGTCTGGAGAAAACAAGTCGGGGTTAGCCATGTGAGACCTCGATTCGCACGAGTTGAAGTTCGGAGATCTGAGACCAGATGACGTTGCCGTGCTCATCGCGCGGCATTGGGACAAGTGCCCGGAGTCTTAGGTCGACGCCATTCTGCAAGGCGAGTGTGAGCATGTTCTCATTCGGCAGAGGTGCGGCTGTCGGTCGATTCGGTAGGTCTGCCAGGCTGTCAGCGACAGCGACGTCGGCAAGCCACGCCCTAAACCGCGTGGCCGCGTCAATCCCCATTAGTTGCTCGGCGTGCCGTTGATGCTCGCAAGCCTGTCTGGTGTCCTTGGTGGCAAAGCTGATGTGCACGTGTGTGTGTCTGCGAATGGCGCCATGGATTGAGTTGGCGGGTCTGCGATGCTGCAGCATCATAACTGCCGTGAGGGTAGTCTGTGGACAGGGCCTAGAACCGTGTACACATGGTGTGCTCTGCCGATGGGAGAGGTTGAGCCTCGGCTGCTGTCCCAAGGGCGTCCGCCGAGGTGCTCTGCACCATTGTCGCTGAGAGTGACGTTCCGAAAGGCTCCAACCACGGTCATGAGTTGGGCCTAGCGCTCTTCGCAACTTCAATGACGACGTTGGCGGGGTGGATAGAAGCGGATCACGCCGCCGCGGCGCGGGGTGGGGCGGTGATGAACTTGGCGGCGGTGGCGGCTTCGGCGGGGCGGCCGAAGTGGTAGCCTTGGGCCCAGTCGCACTCCATGGTCTGGAGCATGGCGAGCTGTTCGGGGGTTTCGACGCCCTCGGCGACGACGGTGATGCGGAGGTTCTGGGCGAGGTTGACGACCGCCTGGACGACGGCGGCGTAGTCGCGGCGCTCGCTGACGGTCTTCATGAAGCCGCGGTCGAGCTTGAGGCAGGTGAGCGGGAGGCGGTGGAGGTGGCTCAAGGATGTGTAGCCGGTGCCGAAGTCGTCCATGGAGATGCCGACGCCGAGCTGCTTGATCTGGGAGAGGATGTCGGCGGCGAAGTCGGGGTCCTTGATGATGGCGCTCTCGGTGACCTCGATGGTGAGCTGGCCGGGCCCGATGTGGCGGTCGCGCATGGCTTTTTCGACCTGGCCGACGATCGACGGCGAGGTGAGCTGCCTGGCGGAGACGTTGACGCTCATGAACAGGTCGCGCCGGTGGGGGTGCTGCTGGTTCCAGATGCTGAGCTGGCGGCAGGCCTCTTCGAGCACCCAGGCGCCGATGGGGACGATGGCGCCGGTGTCCTCGGCGACATGGATGAAGCTCGCGGGGGGGATCATGCCGCGGGTGGGGTGGTTCCAGCGGACCAGGGCCTCGAAGCCGCGGAGGTCGCCGGTGGCGGTGCAGACGATGGGCTGGTAGTGGAGGACGAGCTGCTTGCGTTCCACGACGCCGGCGAGTTCAGTCTCGAACTCGAGGCGCTCCCTGAGTTCGGCGTGCATGCGCTGGTCGAAGATGACGTAGCGGGCCTTGCCGGCGGCCTTGGCGTGGTACATGGCCGTGTCGGCATCGCGGAGGGCATCGTCTGGGCTGGTGTAGCCGCGCTCGCTGGTGGTGATGCCGATGCTGGCGGTGGAGGTGAGGTTGTAGCCCTTGATCTGGTAGGGCTTGCTGAGGCATTTGAGGAGAGACTCGGCGACGCGGACGGCACCGGGGTCTCGTCCGGGGGTGGCGGTGACGACGACGAATTCATCGCCGCCGAGGCGGGCGGCGAAGGTCTCGTCGAAGGCGGCGTTCTCGGGCGATGCGAGGCAGGCGGTGAGACGCGAGGCGATCTCGACGAGCAACTGGTCACCGGCGTCGTGGCCGAGGCTGTCGTTGACGATCTTGAAGCGGTCGAAGTCGAGGAAGTAGACGGCGAAGGAGCAGGGCGCGGCGGCGGCGCGCTCGACGGTCTTGGCGAGGCGTTCCTTGAGCGCCGCGCGGTTGGGGAG
>JBOHNM010000017.1:0-38185 GCA_050730675.1 Phycisphaerales bacterium
GCCGCCCCGATCTCCGTCACGATCCGGTAGATCGCCTCGCCTGCCCCCCGCGACACCGCCAGCGGCCGCAGCGTCGCTTCCTGCGCCGCCACCTTCATCACCGCCGGCACATCTCCGTGATGCTCCTCCAGCCACCGCAAATACGACCCGGGGTTCGGCGAGTCCGGATTCCCATTCTCAAAGTGCGAGAGCGCCGCCAGGTACGCCTTCTGCCACTCCAGCAGCTCGCGCCCCTCAACCAAGTGCGGCGGCCTCGCCAGCAGCCGCTGCACCTCCGCCACGCCTCCGACCTCCGGCTCCAGCAGCATCCGCGCAAACGCCAGCACATCCTGCACGCCCTCGTCCGTCTTCGCTCCGCTCCCCGCGCGGCGGACAAACGGGATCCCCTCCAGCTCCAGCGCCCCCGCCACCCGCTCCAGGTCGCTGTGCGCCCGCGACAGCACCGCGTACTTGCTCCAATCCAGTTCCGGCTCCTTCGCCCGCATCCCGCGCAGCATCGCCGCGATCACCTCGCCGTTCTGAGCGTTATCTTCCAGCACAACACCCCGTGCCATCATCCCCGCCTTGGGCGCTTCGCCAAGCTTGTCAGCCGGGCGCTCCACCACCTTGTCCGGCGCATACCGCTCGGTCGCCCGCGTGATCACCGCGTTGGCGATGTCCAGCACCGCCTGCTCGCTCCGGTAGTTCTCCCTCAGCTCAACAACCGTGTGCTCCGGCCATGCCCGGTCGAACTTCACAAACGCACGGTCGTCCGCTCCCCGGAATCCGTAGATCGCCTGGTCGTCATCCCCCACCACGCACAGGTCCGGCCCCGCGCCATTGCCCACGGGGAAAAGCCCCTTCAGCATCTCGATCTGCGCCGCGTTCACATCCTGATACTCGTCCACCACCGCGTGGCGGTACTCGGCACGTAGGATGGCCGCGGCCTCCTTGCTCGTCCGCAGCAACTCCACCGGCAGCATGATCAGGTCGTTGAAGCCGATCAGCCCCCGCTCGCGGCACACCTTCGCGTACATCCCGTACAGCCGCGCCATCCGCCCGAACCGTTCGCAACGCGCCTTCTCCCCCGCCAGCGCCGTCGCATCCAACTCCTCAGCGTTCTTCGCGAGCTTCTTCCCCCACTCGCCCGCGTGCCGCTCCGCATCCGCCGCCGTCACGCCCTGGTTCCCGCACTCGTCGATCAACTCCGAAGCCTGCTCCACCGCCGCACGCACGCCCGCCGCCGCGGCGTCCGGATACAGCCCGTGCGCGACGATCAACTCCCGCAGCACCTGCTTCCGCTGCGCCGAGTCCATCAGCTCCGCGTTGGGCGCGACGTTGAGAATGTCCCCGAACCGCCGCACCAGCCGCTGCCCCAGCCCGTGGAACGTCGAGACCGTCACCATCTCCGCCTTGGCCGCGTGCTCTGCTCCCAGCAATTCGCGTAGCCGCGCCCGCATCTGCTCCGCGGCCTTCACCGTGAACGTCAGTGCCAAGATCGACTCCGGCGCCGCACCCGCATCCAGGATCAGCCGCGCGATCCGGTGCGTGATCACCCGCGTCTTGCCCGTCCCCGGCCCGGCCAGCACCACCAGCGGACCATCCTCGTGGACCACCGCCGCCCGCTGCGCCTCGTTGAGCCCCTCGAGCAAATCCAATTCGCCGCCATCCTTCCGCCGCTTGGGGAGAGGATTCCGAGAAGCGCCCGCCTGCCTGACCCCGACGCGGTCGGCACCCACGCGATCACCCCACAGAAGTCCGCCTTCATCCTTCATCCTTCATCCTTCATCCTTCATCCTTCATCCTTCATCCTTCATCCTTCATCCTTCATCCTTCATCCTTCCCCGCTCCCATATACCAATGCACCTCCGTGCTCCCATACGGATGCGACTCGGGCCCCTTCGCCCCGGCGATGTGCATGTCCCCCGGCTCGCGCAGGGCGGCCACCGCCGGCGCGGCCTCGCCCTCGCTACCCACCACCACCTCCGCTTCGCCTTCTTCGTCCGCGTCCTGCCCTTTTTCGTGCGCGAACTTCGCCAGGTTCGACGGCTCGTCCTGGATCCGAACCCCGCGCCACTCCTTCATCTCTCGCCCGCCCCGCCCTCCCCCATCGCGCTCATCGCGGCCCTTGCGCCCCTTCTTGAACTTCTTGCCATGCTCCGGCTCGACCGGTCTGGTCTCGCTCGGCAACTCCACCGCAAACGGCCGCGGCGTACGCACCAGCACAAAACCATCGTGCGCCAGGATCTTGGCGATCTGTCCAAGCTGCCCCTTCACCCGCTCCCACCCCAGCTTCTGCTCGATCAGCGGGTACGGCGGATCGAAGAACGCGAAATCCAAGGGGCGCGGGCACCGCGCCACCACGCTCAGCCCCAGCGCATCGCCGCGCACCACCGTGCAACGATCCCCGCACTTGAGGACCTCGATGTTCCGCTCCAGCGTCTCGCACGAGCGCTTGTCCTGCTCGACAAACACGCAGCTCGCCGCCCCGCGGCTCAGCGCCTCCAGCCCGATCGACCCCGAGCCGGCGAACGCATCGAGCACCGCCGCCCCCTCGATCCGCGCCCCCAGCATCCCAAAGACCGATTCCTTCACCCGATCCGGGATCGGACGGGTCGTCATCCCCTCCGGGCTGATCAGTTTCCGCGACCTGTATTCGCCGGCGATGATGCGCATTGAGGGAGGGAAGCGGGGCACAGGCAAAGAGTCAAGCGTCAGGCCACTGGTCGCCTGATCGCCTCGCTCACTGGTCGCCCGTTTTCACCCGATCGCCATCACCGCCACCGGCGGCTTCTCCACCCCGCTGATCACTTGCCACAGCGGCGTCACCGCCTTGCCCTTCTCGGGCAGCCACTTCTTGAACGCCCCCGCCTTGTCCGCGGCATACTCCCCCAGCTTCGGTCCGCCGATGAACACCGCCCGGTGCAGCAGCAACAGGTCCTCGCTGGCGTACTCCGCCTCGGCCGCGATCCCCATCAGCGCATCGACCAGCTCGGCGAAGAGCTTCTCGTCCTGGCGCAGCAGCGCGTCGGCATCGCGCCAGATGTAGACCCGGTGCTTCACCGCCGGCACGTTCGGCACGCTCGGCCGCTCGCGCAGGCGGTCGACCAGACCGCCCGGCTCGCCGATCGAGCGCTTGATCCGCCGCGTCGGCCCGTCGTGCAGACATTTCTCAAGCTGGCGGCACACGCCGTCAAGGTCGTGCGCCACCGCGCCGCAGATCACCAGCGTCTGGGTATCAGGCATGTGCCGGAAGTGCTTGGTGACCTCGAGGCCGTAGCGCTCGCGCACCGCCATGTTCCGCGACCACACCACCAGGTGGTGCTCGTCGAGCAGGCGATCGCCCTCGGCCAACCATTGGCCGACAGCCCTCGCCCCACTGGCTACTCGAACCACCGCACCCATGCGCATCCCCGTTACCCGTCGCCCCTGCCGGCGGCGGGCAAAGGGAGTGTGTACCAAATCTTGACGCTTGCCAGCGATCTCCCCAATCGCCCGGCGAAGTTCACACACTGGCTCAGTTGCGTGGGCGAATCGGCAAAAACAACGCGGTCCCCTGCATCAGTTCAGGGGATTCCCCTTGCCGCGCGCCGGCCGCGCTGCATACTTCATCATTGCGGTTCACTTGCCCGGAAACTCGGGCACGCTCGCCAAACCCGGGCTGTGGACGCGCGTTGCGCCCGACGGGTCCAGCCGCACCATTGTCTTCTCGCGCACCACCACCAGCTCCGTCGGCGTCGTCACGTTGACCATCGTCCCCGGCGCAACCGGCACGACCGTGGCCCGCCCGCGCTGCAGGTCAACGAAGATCCGCGACGCCTCGCCGGCTTCGCTCGTCACCGTCTGCTTCTTGATCGTCGCCCGCGAAGTCGGCCCGATGATCACCGTCGCCTTCTCGTCCACCACCAACTGCACCTCGCCGCCGGCGCCGGTGCGCACCTCGATGATGCCGTCGCCCTCAAGGCCCGAGCCCAGGTTGGTCCAGTCCTTGGCCGCGCCCGCGTCGATGATCCGCCCCTGCACTTGCCCCTCGTTGCCGGCGCACGCGGTGATCCGCACCGAGACCGACTCCACACGCATCTGCGCCCGCAGAGATTTCACGGGATCCACAGGCTCTTTCGGCACGATCGGCGCGGGCGTCGGCTCGGGAATCACCAGCGGCATCGGCTCCGGCTGCGGCGCCACCAGCGGAGCGGGCTTCACCTCAACGGGCGCAGGCGTCGGCTCGATCACCGGAGCCGGCGCGGACACCGCGGCAACCGCCGCGGCCGGTGCTGGCTCGATCGGCTTGATCTCCACCACCGGGGCAGACGTCGCCGCCACCGTCTCCGGCATCGGCGCGGGTGCCGGTTCAATCGCCTGCACGGGAGTCGGCGCCGGGGCCGGCTCGGAGGTCCGCGCGGCCTCAATCCGCGTCGGCACAGGGCTCGGGGTCGTTGCCGCCGGAGCGGGCTCGCTCGTCATCGGCGGCTGCGGCGTCGGCGCGGGGGTCGGTGCAGGCGCCGGTGCCGGAGTTGGTGCGGGCTCACTTGGCTTCGCCTCACTGGGCGCGGGGGCCGGCGCAGGAGTCGGCGCCGGCGTCGGGGCCTTTGGCGGCGGGCTGCCGGGCACGATCGCCCCCGGTCGTGTGCCTCGGGCCAGCCGATCGAGGTCGATGATCGGATCCTTGATCGGACGGAACCCCGGTTTGGGGGTGGTTGCCGGCGCCGTGGACGGCTTGGCAGGCGGCGCGCTCTGCGCCAGCGCCTGCCCCGCACTCAGTCCAACGGAGATGCAAACCAGCGCGACGGTGGAACGTGCGATCATGGCAGACTCCTTCGGCTTGCACCCGCCCGCGCGGTCAATTCAGCATTGACGCCGCTCAGCACTTCCCATTGTTGCGCCGTGTTCGCGCGTTCGCGCCCGTCAACACTGCAAGCCTTTGGTCGATTCGTCACCGTCCCGAATTGCCGCGTTCGATCTACCGCTGATCCGGCCAGATTTCCGTCCGGGGAAGCGTCAAGTCCGCGCTCGTTACCGATCATGCTATGAACAACCCTATACAAATCCCCCTAAATGGGCTGGATTGATAAAATTCTTTTCATCTACTTTGGAGAAGACCCCACCAAATACGGGTCCAGAGAAGTCTCTCTGTTATATTGCGGCATGGGGGGTTCAATGACCTTCCGCGGCGAGCACCCCGACATGGGGATATCACCCATACCCGGGAAAACCCTGGACGCGGATCGTCGACGAGAGACCTCATCCACCAGGAAGGGTGTCGTTCATGAAACATGCTGCTGTGCTGACTACCCAGGTGATGGCCATGCTCCACCGCCTCCCTGGAATCGCCACTCTGGATTGGTGTGACCGGGCCGCCAAGGCTGCGTGCCTGCTGCACGAGGGGAGCGCGGCGGCGGTTGCGCTGTGTTGCCTGGACCGCGACGGGTTCATGCTCCGGCTGGAGTCGGTCGGCGCTGCCGGGTCGGGCGTGGACTTGGGGCGGGTGCGGTCGAGTTTCCGCCAAGGCGAGTGGATCGGCTGGAAGGGCGGCGCGCCGGAGGCGGGCAGGACCGACGTCAATCTGGCCAGCGTGCTGGGCCTGCTGGAGCGCCGCGGCGAAGGGCCGGTGGCGCGGCGGTGGGAGCTGTTCTCCCCCGGCGATGTGCTTCTGGGCGCCGGGGCCGTGCCGGGCGAACCGGGGCGTGTGCTGCTGGTGGAATTGGCGCTGCCGGGCCCGGCCGGCCGCAACGTCGAGCGCGAGCTGGTGGTCCTCGGCGCCGCGATGCCGTTCCTGATCGAGAAGCTGATCAATGCGGTGGGGGCCGAGCCGGCCGATGAGCGCCGCTGGCTGACGGCACGGGAAGAGATCGTGCTTTGGCAGTTGGTTGCGGGCAAAAAAGTGCCGCAGATCGCCGAAGAGCTTGGCCGCTCGGTCTACACGGTGCACGACCATGTGAAGTCGCTGCACCGCAAGCTCGGCGCGACCAGCCGCGGGCAGTTGGTATCGCGGGCCTTGGGCCACTTGGGGCCTCTCAACGGCCATGGTGACGCCGCGGAGGGTCCATCGGGCGCCGGCGCGCGGATGGTGCTTGGCGCCGCGCGCCGTCAGGCGCAGCCAAGCTGAAATGATCTATACCCAGGATTGTGCTACGGCCGCGACTCGTCGGCGGCGGGCGTCTGCGCCGGCTGTGCGGGCTCGGTGCGGTCGGTGGGTGGAGACGGCGGGTTTCCCGTGTTCATGCGCGCCGCGATCTGGGCCGCGAGCTGGGCGCTGAGTTCCTCGTCGACATTGAGCGCCACGGCATAGTCGGGGGACATACCGCGGGCGACCAGGTCCGGGTCGATGGCGCGGCTGGCGTAACGAACGGACGTCGAGGGCACTCGCCATCCCGGGTCCTGCACGCGCAGGCGGATCGCCCGCACGCGCAGCAGCAGCGGGCCGTCGAACGCACCAATATCGTCGTACGGCGCATCTCCATCGCGAGGTTCCCAGGTCATGCGGATGAGCCGCTGTTGGCGATTGAGAATGTCGTCTGGGGAACTCATCGTGCTGGAGAGCTGGCGGTCGGCCGGGCCGGTGAGCGAGGCGGTGAACGTGTTGCGCGTGGTGATCACCCCGGCACGGCTGTCGGCCCGCTCGATCGTCCAGTGCTCGTCGTGCAGCACCTCGCGGGCGGCGGCAAAGGACTCGGGGTATTGGCCCCGGGGCACGAGCACTTCAAACTCGGTCGGCTTGGGCGCGGCGCAGCCGCCGATGCAGAACAGGGCGGCGGCGATGGCGAACAGGAGCGGGCGGGACATGGTGGGAGTCTAGCGGGCGACGCCCGCGCTGAGAATCTCCCACGCGGCGCGGATATCGGCTTCCGTGGTGTGCGTGCCGCCGACGGCCAAGCGGAGTACGACCGAGCGGTCGGGGAGGACGGTGTGGGACAGGTAGATGCGCCCGCCGGCGTTGGCGGCGTGCATGAGGGCGAGGTTGGCGGCGTCGCGGGCCGCGGAGTCGGCGAGGGATTCACGCAGCCTGAAGACGATCAAGGGGAGGCCGTGATCGCGCGGGACGGGCAGCTCGAATCGCTGATCAGCCCCGATGAGTGAGGCGAAGAGGTCGGCGAGGCGGCAATGGCGAGTGATGTGGGCGCGCAGGCCCTGCGCGCCATAGGACCGCTGCACAAACCAGAGCTTGAGGGCGCGGAAACGCCGGCCGAGGGGAACCTGCCAATCGCGGTAGTCGGTGACCGTCTGCGCGGCGAATGACGTCGGAGGCGCGGTGTTGCGGAGATACTCGGGCGTGATGGTGAGCGCATCAGTAAGGGAGCGGCGATCGGCGACGTAGAAGAGGGAGCAGTCGAAGCTTGTGAGCAGCCACTTGTGGGGGTTGAAGCAGAACGAGTCGGCGTGCTCGACGCCGTGGAGCATCCAGCGGTGCTCGGGGCAGACGCAGGCGGAGCCGGCAAAGGCGGCGTCGATGTGGAGCCAGGGGCGCGGCGGGGACGCATCGGCGGCGGGCTCGCTGATGACCGCCGCGATTTGCGCGACATCATCAAAGCCGAGGCAGCCGGTGGTGCCGAGGGTGGCGCAGACGAAGATGGGCGTGCGACCAGCGGCACGGTCGGCGGCGAACGCTTCACGCAGAGCATCGGGACGGAGAGCGTGTCGATCGTCCACGTCGATGAGTCGTACGGATTCACGGTCATCCGGGCCGCGGGCGATGCCGGCGATCATGGCGGCCTTGACGATCGATGAGTGCGCTTGCGCGGAGGCGTAGACGACGGGGCGGGAGGGGAAGCCGGCCCGCTTCCGCGCGGCGACGAGCGCACAGAGGGCGGCCTCGCTGGCGGTGCTCTGGATCACCCCGCCGCCGCTGTTGGTGGAAAGGAACCGCTCGGGGAGGGCGAGGAGCCGGGCGGTCCAATCAGCAACGCGGGTCTCGAGTTCTGTGCAGGCCGGGCTGGTGATCCAGAGCATCCCCTGCGCACCCAGACCCGTGGAGAGGAGGTCAGCCAGCACCGCCGGCGGCGAGCCGTTGGCGGGGAAGAAGGCGAAGAACCCCGGGGCCTGCCAGTGCGTGATGCCGGGGACGATGTGGCGCTGGAAATCGGCCCAGATCTCATCCCACGCCTCGGGATGCTCCGGCGCTGCGGCGGGAAGGGGCGCGACGACCTCGCCGGGTTTGACACGCGACAGCACAGAGAGCTCGCAGTCGTGGGCCTGCAGGCGCGACCAGTAGTCGGCGAGCCAGTCGATGAGTTGGTGGCCGCGGACGCGGAAATCGGCGGCGGACCAGTGGGCCGGTTCGGAGTCTGGGGGCATGGGCGATTATGGGCACTGGGAGGGTCGACGTGGCGGCGGATGGCGACGTCAATGAAAACGGCCCCGCGCTGGGCGAGGCCGTTGAAAGCACATCTTTGAAAGCTGGCTCACCGACGAGGTTCGGGATTGGCGGCCTGGGCCAGGAGCCGCTTGAGCATGGTCTCCTGCTGCTCGAACCACTCGGGAGTGATCTCCTCGATTCCGAGGTTGCCGGCGAGGTGGAAGCGGAAGTTCTCGTTGGTACCAACCCAGTCCTTCATCTGCTTGAGGTAGCGCATCGCGAGGCCGGCCTCCTGCTGGAGAACTTCGCGGTTGTTGCGGGCCTGGCGCGCGGCCTGCACGGCCAAATCGTACTTCGCGGCGACCTCCTGGAACTTGGTCTCGATCTCCTGGGTCTTGCGCATGTAGCTGTCGATGTAGTCGGAGGCCTGCTTGCCGGCGATCTCGAATTCGACCAGCCCCATGGCCCTGCAAAGCTCTTCCGGGGTGGCAGCGACGCCCTTGGCGAACTTGATCTGCATCGCCATGGGCGCGGTGAGGGTGAGGACCTGGCCCGGGGGATTGACCTTGATGTTGCCGGACTCGTCGTTGAAGAACGTCACGTTTCCATCAGCGTCGATATTGGCAGAGAGCGGCTCGCGGATCTGCATGGAGCGCATGATCTTCGGGTCGCGGTGGGCCTTCTTGGAGACTTCCTCCATCTTGAACAGGATGTTCTGCAGGCCGATTCCCTGGGTGGCGATGCCGCCACCGCGGAACTCGGTGCAGCCACCGACTGCGCCCTCGGGCATCATGTAGAACTCTTCGAGAATCCATGGGCTCATCGCGGCGGCGGAGATCGCCCACTCGATCCAGGCGACCGTGCGGAAGCGAGGCTTGTACTCGGTCTGGAACATGTTGGAGAGCTTCCACATCTCGTGGGAGTAGCCGCCGCCGGAATTGATCCGGACGACAACCACATCGATCTTCTCCTTCTCCAGGATCGGGATGATGTCCATCATCGGCTTGGCAGCGATCTGGATGCCGACCATGTTCTGAACCTTGCCCTGCCAGCTGCTGGGAGGTCCGTAGTTAATGAAGGCAACACGGGTGGGCCGGCCGGTGATGGCGGGTTTGGACTTCTCGGGCTTGGCGCTGTCGGCGGCCTTGGTCGCTCCGGGCTCGGAGGTCTTGGCGGTGTCGGCGGGCTTGTCGCTCTTGGCGGGCGTGGCGGCAACGGGGGCCGGCGTCGCGGGGGCGGCGGGCTTTGACTCCTCGACCACGACGCGCGAAACCTCATCGGAGATCGAGAGGTAGTGGGTCTGAACTTCCTTGCCGTCCTTCATCTCCACAAAGACGAGGGAGGTGCCATCGTTGGACTTCACCTTGCCGTCGATGATGTTCCCGTTCTTCAGGTACACCTTGTCGGCGAAGGCGGCGGAACTCATCACTGCCGATACGGCCAGCGCCGCGACGGTCATCCACATCTTGATCGTGGAACGAGCATTCATGTCAACGTCTCCTGTCAAGTCATTCTGGGGCGAGTCGGGGGTGAAGGTGCGGGGGGTGCGGAATCTACTGCTGGATCAACGCCGGCGGTCCCGGTCGGTCCGCATATCCCGCTTGATTTCTTCGATCATGATCGCGATCCGGGTCTCCCACTGGGCCGGGGCGCCGCGGATAGCCCGTGGGTTGATCGACTCGGCATAACGCTCGAGCATCTTGGCGACCTGGGTGAGCAGGTTGATCTGCTGCCCGCGCTGCTGGTTACGGATAGCGACGGTTTCTCCGTTCACCTGGACCTCACGGTACTTGTTCCAGAGTTTGTAGAACTCGTGTTCGGCTTCGTCAACGTCCTTGCTCCATTCCTGGAGGATCTTGTCGGAGCGGCCCTTTACGACCTCGTAGTTGCGAGAAACACCGAGGTTGAAGATCAGGTCGTCGAGGCTGTCGACGGTGCCGCTCGACATGCCGATGCGCAGCGCGACGTCGGAGCGGAGCGTCAGCACGTTCTTGCCGCGGAAGCGAACAATGTCCTCCATCGAATCCGCGTTTTCCTCGAGCGAGCCGTCGTTGGTGAGGATGTCTTCGCCGCCGAGGTCCTCACGGAACACGGGCTTGCCGCCGACGTAGGAGACCGAGAGGACGTAGTCGGCGCGGGCCATCGCCAGCACGATGCGCTCGTCGTGACCGCCCTTGTTGGCGATGCCCTTCACGCGGCCGAGCATGGCGCCGTACCACTTCTCGCGGACGACGCGGTCGGCGAACGAGCGGGTGTACTCGAGGTATCCGATACCGCCGTGCATCGCGGGGGTCGTGTAATAAATCTCGGGGCAGATGAACGGCAGGAATGCGACGCCGCCCATCGCCTTGTTCACCCAGGCAACCAGGCGAGGCTTGCCGGAGGGCGTGTTAACTTTCCAATCCGGATCGTCGCGGATCTCGTCGGTGAGCATGACGCCGATCTGGGCGCACGTGTCCATGAGCTTGAATGCGGCGTCGGCATCGGCCGTCTGGAATTCCTGGCGGGCCTCGCCCTGGAACGAAAACTGATTGTCAAAGCGGAGGACGATAATCTCCGGCTTGGCCTTCTTGACGTCCTTCATGATGTCGCGGAAGGGGATCCTGGCCACGTCGCGGCCGAACTCGCCGCGCAGATTGATGATGTAGATCTTCTGCTTCGTCGCGGCACTCTCGTCGGGCGGAGTCACGGCTGCAGGGGCCTTGTCGGCCGGCTGCGACTTGTCAGGCTCGCCGCGGACCTGGGGAACGAGCAGCGTGGTGGCGATCAGAGCCACCGCGAAGCAGAGGAGAGTGCTGGAAAGCAGGCTTCGGAAGTGTTTCATCATGGCGTGAGTCCTGGTTTGGCCCGATCGATCAACTCTAGAGAGCATGAACTGTACTCGGTGCGCCGGACATGCACCGAGTGCCTCGGTTAGACGCCCAGGGTGCGGGCGAGTTCCATTGCCCCCTGCTTGTTCGTCAACCGACCCTCCAGTTGTTCGTCGTAGAGGCGGTCGAGGAGGCGTTTGAAGTTGGGTCCGGGCGCAAATCCTGCGGTGACCAGGTCATCGCCGGTCAGCAGAGGCTCGGGTGAAATACCCGGTCCATGGATAGAGAGGTACCCAACCCTGTCCCGAACTTTACTGGCCTTGGCGGGGTCTTGGGCGTTGAGAACGGCGAAGGCGGGCTGGAACCATGTCTTGGCGGCCAGGCGCTTCTGGCGGGCGATGGGGGCGGCCGGCCATTCTGAGTGGAGCAGGTGGTGGAGCTCAAGGGTGGCGGAGAGGCCATCGGACTCGGCGTTGCTGAGGCAGAGGGCGGAGCGCCAGTTGGAGACGAGAGGGCGGCAATCAGGAAGCGAGCCGACGAGGACGGCGTGGCGGTCGAGGGCCCAAGCGGCGAGGGCGGCGACCAAAGGCGGGTCTTCGGGTTCGAAGGCGGGGAACGCGAGCGCACCCAAGATGGTCGGTGCGCGGAGCGAGATGGGTTCGCGCAGGACAGGGGCATCGAGGGCGAGGTCGGCGAGGAGCTGCGCTGCGGCGGCCCGGGTTGGGTGCAAGAGCATCCGGCGGAGTTCGTCGCCAATGCGCTCACGGCTGACGCCTTGGAGCTGAGCTGCATGGGCGGCGATGGCGGTGCGGGTGGCTGGGTCGATGGTCAGGCCGAGACGGGCGGCGAAGCGAACGGCGCGGAGGGCGCGGAGGTGATCTTCGTTGAGGCGCTGGTCAGGGTTGCCGACAGCACGGAGGACCCTGGCGTGCAGGTCGGCGAGGCCGCCGACGTGGTCGATGACGGTACCGCCGAGTGGAGAGTGCGGAGCGGCGGCGGTTGGCGCCGCGAGCGGATCGAGGAACATTGCGTTGATGGTGAAGTCGCGCCGGAGGGCGTCGTTGCGGGCGTCGGTGAAGGTGACGGCGTCGGGGCGGCGCTTGTCGGTGTACGTGCCGTCGGAGCGGAAGGTGGCGACCTCGATGACGGCGCCGTCGAGGGGGATGAGCATCACGCCAAAGGACTCGCCGACCATGTGGCCGCGGGAGAGGATGGCGGCGACCTGCTCGGGCCGGGCGGCGGTGGCGACGTCGTAGTCGGTGGGGTGGAGGCCGAGGAGTTCATCGCGGACGCAGCCGCCGGCGAAGTACGAATCGTGCCCGGCGGCGCGGAGCGCGCGAACAACCTTGGTGGCGGCAGCGCGGGCGAGGATTGGATCGGAGGAGCGAGCCATGGAGAAGTGAAGAAGGCGACCAGACGAACAGGCGACTCAGAGATGAAGTCGAGCGGCGACTGATCGTCTCAAGACTTCTGCTTCAGCCGGGCTTCGTCGAGGAAGTCCACGGCGCGGCGGAGGTGGGGGATGACGATGGAGCCGCCGACGATGAGGGCAACGTCGAAAGCCTCCCAGAGTTCGTGGTCGGTGCAGCCGGCCTCGATGCATTGGACGATGTGGTAGCTGACACAGTCGTCGCAGCGGAGGACCATGCTGGCGACCAGGCCGAGGAGTTCCTTGGTCTTGACGGGGAGGGCGCCGTCCTTGTAGGTGGCGGTGTCGAGCTGAAAGAAGCGCTTGGTGTTGAGGGTGCCGCCGGGATGGGCGGGGTCGGGCTGGTCGGTCAGGATGCGCTGGTTGAGGCGGGTGCGGAAGGCTTGGAATTGGTCGTAGCGGGACATGGCGGGAGTGTAGAGGAAGGGGGTGGGGAGGCGGGGGCGACCGGACGACCGGACGACCGGACGACCGGACGACCGGACGACCGGACGAATTGGTACAAGTCGGTATGTGCGGACGGCATGAAATCCAGTAGGCTTGAGGGATGATGAACCGCACTTGCGTGTTGGGAACGGTCGTGGCGTTGGCCGTGGTGGTGGGCGCCGCGGGGCAGACACCTGCGCCGTCGCAGCCCGCGACTCCAAACAAGCCAACAACCCCCAGTGGCCCGACGTCACCCTCCGCGCCTGCAAAGCCTGATTCGGCGAAGCCCGATGCCGCCAAGCCAGCGGGAATGGCGCTGCCGAAGCTGGCGCCGAGTGTGCAGCTCAAGCGCAACGACGTGGTGGCGGCGGACAAGGTGAAGGTGGACGACAAAGCGCTCGAGGATGCCGTCAAGCGCGGCGTCGCGGTGCTGCTGGAACTGCAGGAGGGTGACGCCAAGAGCGAATGGCCGTACGAGGGCGTGTACCGGGCGCAGGGAGAAGTCCCGGTCGGGTATCGCATCGGCGGGACGTCGATCACGGCGATCGCGCTGATGCGGGCGCCGGGGTTCGCGGGGGATGGGCCGCGCAAGGCGGCGGTGGAGCGGGCCGCCACGTTTGTGTGCAAGGCGGTGCAGCACCCGCTCATGAGCATCGACGACTACGACGCGGGGTACGACGTGCGCGGCTGGGGGTATACCTACGGGCTGATGTTCCTCTTGGAAGCAAAGGAGGCCAAGGCGCTACCGGAGAAGCTGGCGGCGGATGTTGAGAAGACGATCCGGTTCTGCCTCGACGGGGTGCAGCGGACAGTGATCCCGGAAGCGGGCGGGTGGAACTACGCACGGCCGACGGGCAAGGACAAGCCGGCAGGACCATCACCGTTCATGACCGGTCCGACGCTGATCGCGCTGTTCGAGGCGAAAAAGGCGGGTTACGCGGTGGATGAGAAGATCGTGAGCGATGCACTGAAGTTCATGGCCGCGGCACGCGGGCCGGGGCCGGACCGGACGGTGGTGTACTCGGGCCTGGCCAACGAGCGGTCGGTGAAAGGGAGCGGCGCGCCGGGGGCATCGGGGCGGATGTGCGTGACAGAGGTGACGCTGACGCTGGCGGGGCAGGGGAATGTGGACAACCTGCGCAACGCGGTGGAGACGTTCATCAAGAACTGGGACCAGCTTGATGTGCGCCGGATGATGACGGGGACACACATCCCGCCGTACAGCGTGGCGCCGTACTACTTCATGTACGCGCACTACTTCGCGGCCCAGGCGGTGGAGATGCTGCCGGAAGCGGAGCGGGCAGGATACCGCGAGAAGATCAACAAGCTGCTCTTTTCGGTGCGGCGCGAAGACGGGTCTTGGAACGACCGGATCTTCAAGCGCTCGGGTGGGTACGGGACGTCGATGGCCATCCTCGCGATCCTTCAGCCCAAACTGCCGGCGCCCGTGAAGTGGGAAGCGCCGAAGAAGGCGGCAGAGGTCGAAGAGGGCGTGGTGAGCAGGTGAGGAGCAAGGGCCGTTTGAACGGTGGATACACTCTGTAGAGCATTGACGCTGGTCGCCTGTTCGCCTGATCGTCTGGCCACTTCTCCCTGCACCCCATGCAACGCCGTCACCACTACGAGCGTGCGTTCGAGGCGTACCTGCGGAGCCGGCGCGTGCCCTATGTGGCGGTGGACGAGGCCCGCAAGGCGCTGCTGCCGGGTGATGAGCCGAGTTCCCCGGCCGTCGGCAGTGCGATCAAGTCATTTGACTTTGTGCTCTACGGACCCGAGCGGAACCTGCTGGTGGACGTCAAGGGTCGCAAGGTGGCCCGCCCCCCGCGACGGCCCAGCGAGCGGATGGCGCGGATGGGATTCGAAGGGGAGTGCCTGTTCGGCGCGCCGATCCGGTCGCCGAAGGGGCGGCTGGAGAGTTGGGTGACCGAGGAGGACGTTCGCTCGCTTGAGCACTGGCAGGCGCTCTTCGGTGCGGAGTTCTTCGGGGCCTTCGCGTTCATCTATTGGTGCGACGAGCAGCCTGCCGACGGGCTCTTCCAGGAGGTCTTTGTCCACGAGGAGCGGTGGTACGCCCTGCGGACGGTGACGCTGACCGAATATGCCCGGCATATGAAGCCGCGGAGCGCCAAATGGGCGACGGTCGATATCCCCACCCGGGTGTTCGAGCGGATCAGCGGTGCGGGGCTGATGTGCGCCTGAGTCCGCGACTACACCGGTCCAACAAAGTCCAAACCTGGCCACTTCCAGAGCGTTGCTTGGCGGCGGGGTGTGCTGAACGCCCGGGCGCGGCGATCCCTAGAGTCTTGTCATGACCCGTCGCCCCATTACCGCTCTGGCCGTCACCGTCACACTCATGTTCGCGTCGATCGCCGGCGCGCAGCAGATCGGCCTTGGCGGCGCTTCGGACAAGGCGAACAAGAAGGACGAGATCCTGTCGCCGCCGTCGATCACGGTGCGCGGAACCGACGGTCAGACGTGGGGGATCGTCGCGTGCTTCGTGCTGATCGGCTTGGCGGTGGGCGCCAACCTGCTGCCGACCAAGCGCGGTCACCAGGACTGATTGCCGTCGGGCCGGATCTCACGGAGGTCTTTGTCATGCGCTCGCGTGTCGCCAAAGGTCTGATCGTAACCAACGCCCTGCTGCTGGGGGCGCTGGCGGTTGTCACGCTCCAGTCGACGGCGCAGGCGCAGCGCCAGGCCAGCACGCGCCCGCGCGGGACGTACCTGCTGGTCGCCGGAAAGATGATCGGCGGCACCTCGCACGCGGTGTACGTTCTCGACACCAGCAACCAGGAACTCATTGGTTTGCGCTGGGACGGCGCGGGGCAGCGGCTCGAGCCGTTCGGGTACCGCAATGTTGCGGGCGACAGCGCTGCCGCGGGAAGGGGAAGGTGAACCGATGACCAATCCCCCCACCCCCACTTCCGGCCGTTCATCGAACTTGTGGCTGCTCGCCAGCGCCCTTGTGTTCGGCGGACTCTTGGTGGCGCAGCTCGGCCGGCTTACCGGCGGCACGCCCGCCTACGCGGATCTGGTCAACCAAGGCAACGACTTCGGTATTCTGACCTCGATCTCGACCGGTGACGACCTGGTGGTCGTGCTGGACCAGCGCAACGAAGAACTACTCGTGTACACGCCGTACAACCAGCGGGCCATCGAGTTCAAGGCCCGTCATAGCCTCAAGGACCTGTTTGTCGCGGGGCGGGCTTCGACGCCGCTGCCGGGAGAGCGCGATCGGCTCCCCCCATCGCCGGCGCCGGCGACCTCCCCTTCGAGCACGCCGGTTCGGGAGAACCCGCCCCGGTAGTGCGATTGATCTGCTCGCGTTCGGACCCGCGGGGCGTGTCGGCCGCGCCGCGGTACCTAAAAAAACCTCGCCGACGACAATTTGCTGCAAAGACCAACCACGGATTCTCACGGATTGACACGGGTTCAGAAGCTGATTGAGGTTCATGCCGATCATTCTGATCCGTGAAAATCTGTGCCAATCCGTGGTGAGTATTTCGGGTCTTGGTGGCGAATGACGACTGAACGCGAGCCGGGTTTGCGCCCGGAGACATCATGCCCATCTTTCCGTTGCCCGTGTTCGAGGCCGACATGGAGGCTGCCCGCAAGGCCGACGAAGAGGCTTATGCGAAGCTCTCGGCGCCCAAGACGATGGTGGTCCGCTTCGGACAACTGAAGTTCATCGGCGAGTACCCCTACGACGGCGATGCCAAGCCCGGGTGCGGGAGCAAGCTCGTCGCCCGAACGCACCGCGGCACCGAGCTGGTCGAGATGCTCACCAGCACGTGCCCAAACGCCGGGTGCTCCAAGAGCGTCTCGCGCAAGGAGATCCTCCAGTACATCGAGAACTCGGGCGGGCGTGACTACCCGTTCTTCACCGAGGGACGGATCCTGCGGGTGGCGACGACCGACGACCTGAACAAGCAGGCGGCGCTCGAGGCCCGCAAGGACGAGATGCTGCGACAGGCCCGGGAGATCGCCGCCAAGGTCGGCGTCCGCAACATGAAGCTCGTGGACGCCGAGCCGATCCTCGGCGGCGAGAAACTGACGTTCCACTTTACTAGCGAAGACCGGGTGGACTTTCGCACCATGGTGATGGAGCTTGCGCAGCTCCACCACACGCGGATCGAGATGCGCCAGGTGGGCGCCCGCGACGAGGCACGGATCATCGCCGATTACGAGAAGTGCGGGCAGCACTGCTGCTGCAAGCAGTTCCTCAAGGTGCTCAAGCCCGTGAGCATGAAGCAGGCGAAGATCCAGAAGGCGACGCTCGATCCGCTCAAGATTTCCGGGCGCTGCGGCCGGCTGATGTGCTGTCTCCGGTACGAGGAGACGACCTACGACGAGCTCAAGCGGAACCTGCCGCGAAAGAAGACCGTCGTCATGACGCCCGACGGCCCGGGGATCGTGATCGACTCGCAGATCCTGACACAACTGGTGCTGGTCTCGCTCGACTCCAACCACGAGCAGGCGGCGTATCCGCTCGAATCGCTCACACGCATCGACCCCAACGCACCGCGCGCCACGGAGGCCGATGACGACGACGATGCGCCCGAGGGTGATGCGGCGCAAGGCGATCGGCCGCCGCGTCCGCTGGGGCCGCAGGGCAGGCCGGGGGGGATACCGCGTGGCGGACCGGGTGGCCGTCCACAAGGTGGTGGCGGTGGGTCCAAGCCGTTCGGAGGGCCGGGGCCGCGACGCGGGCCTGGCGGACCGGGTGGTCCGCCCCAAGATCAGGGCGGCCGACCGCCAGGGCCGCAGGGGGGGCAGGGCGGCGGGCGCGGACCACGTCCCGACAACCGCGGCCCGCAGAACCCACAGAATCCGCAGGGCCCGCGCGGGCCGCGTGGTGGTGGCGAACCGCAGGACGTACAGGAGCAGCGCCGGCGCGACCGGCTCATCCCGCCGAGTGATTTCCGTGAACCGCGCCCAGACAACGGGAGTGGCGAATCTCTGCCCGCGCCGGGAGACGGGTGAGCGACGAACTCAGCGTGGCCTTTCCGGCAGCGGGTAGCGCATCGTGACCAGCGCCGGGATTGGTGGGTAGCGCAAGCGGAAGCGCACGCCGCGGAACTCGGTCGGTTCGAATCCGATCCGCTTGAAGACGGCGGCAATGATCTGGTGGTAACGCGGCGCTTCGGGGAGCGTGGCGTCGGGCGGTGACCCCAGATTCAGCAGCGGATCCACCAGCGGCAGCAGGCCCCGGGTGCGCCCGCCGCGCGGATAGACGGGGCCGCCGGGGAGCAGGCTGTAGCAGTGAGCGGTCGGAGGGAGCTGGGGCCACAGGTCGCGGTGCAGGAAGACATCGTGCACCAGCAGCTCGGCGGGGGTGACGAGCGAAACGAAGTGCTCGCCCAACTCGTCGAGGCCGGAGCGCCAGCGCTCCACGTCGGAACGGAGGATCCAGCCGGTGATGCATGTCACGCCGGCGGTATTGCCGACGGCCCCGGCCCCGATCTCGAAGCGGGTGACGCCGTCCTCGCGCGAGACCAGTTGCAGCGGCGGCAGGTTCGGCGAGCAGAACTGCGGCATCAGCGGCGGGCCCTGCGAGGGCTTCCACGTCGGGTCGATCCCTTCCGCGGGACTGGAGTTCACGGTCGAGCCGTCGTCGTGGAAACCTCGGAGCGAGGCGACGGCCCACGGGGTGTCGTTGCGCAGCCGGCGCAGGTCGAGCAGGCCGCTGACGATGGCGAGGTCGAGCAGGTCGGGATTCTGTCGCGACGGCACAACAACGTGGGCGCTGATCTGCACCCGCGCCTGCACGCCCCAGGTGGCGCTGTTGCCCTGGAACGAAAGGCGACGGTGCCCCTCGTCGAGTTGGCGCCGTCCCTCGGGCGTGAGGGCGGCGATCATCATGCCGAATGTCTCGCGGTCGCCGGCGTGGCGCTCGATCAGGCCCTCGAACTCCTCGAGGGCCGCACCGAGTTCCTTGAGCACCGCGACGGTCGCACCGGTGGTTCGAAGGGCTTCGATAAGGATCCGCTGGCCGCCGCGCCCGGGGATGCGGGCGACGGCAGCCAGCGCGTCCTCGTCACTGACAACCCTCGCGACCTTCCAAGCCAGGCTTTTGTCGAGCCCCAGCAAGTGGCCGACGGACTGCGGACGGGTCGGGTCGGCCTGGACCGAGCCCAAGGCGTCCGCGACGGCGCGCCGAACCCGCTGGGAGGTTGCTCGGGCCTCGGCTTCGAAGCCGGTTCCTTCAAGGCGTTCAAGCTTTGCTTGGGTGTCAATCATGCGATTGGGCAATTCTAACGGCGTATTTCAACTCTGGGGGTATTTCGAAGAGAGAACTTCCGCATATATCTCTGGAGAAATGTCGCCCTTTCCGGTTCAACGGAATTTCGTCAGTTCGTTCGGTGACTGTTGGCCGCCGCTATCCTGCACCCCATGACGACCTCGGCCGAGACCAAAGAGTCGGTGAAGGAGACGCTGATCTCGATCCTGATCGCGTTCGTGCTCGCCTTTGTGGCGCGCTCGTTCGTGGCTGAAGCGTTCATCATCCCGACGGGCTCGATGGCGCCGACGCTGCTGGGCGCGCACATGAAGTTCAACAACCCGCAGAGCGGCGAAACATGGCCCGTCGGCCCCTGGGTTTATTCGCGGGCGGCAGTCCCCGGCGACAATCCCGACCCGATGCCGGTGCAGCGAGGCGAGAACGGGGCGCCGCTGGTGGTGCACGATCCGATCACGGGCGAAGAGGTGACGCGGCGCGAGGTGGCGTGTCGCGCGGGCGACCGGATCATGGTGCTCAAATATCTCTACGCCGTCCGCGAGCCGGAACGCTTCGACGTGGTGGTCTTCAAGGACCCCGACAAGCCGGCGGTGAACTTCATCAAGCGGCTGACCGGACTGCCGGGCGAGCAGATCGCGCTGGTGGACGGTGATGTGTTCTCGCGCCCGTCGCCGCCGGACGGCGCGGCCCCCGACGACGGGACGTGGGACGAACCGGGGTGGCAGATCCGGCGCAAGCCGATCCGCGTGCAACGGGCGGTGTGGCAGCCGGTCTACGACTCGGCGCGCGTCCCTGCCGACCCGAATTCAACGGCCGGAACGGTGGCCTCGCCGTGGCTTCCGACGGGGACGGGATGGCAGATCGAGAACGCGGGGCGATCGTTCGTGTACCGCGGCACCGGCGATGCGCCCGGAGTCGTCGAGTGGAATTCACGCGCCGAGTTCGCCCGGCGCACGCCCGGCTCGCGCGAAGCGGAGGCAACGCTGAACCGCGACATCGTGGACCGCTACGCGTACAACGAGGGAACGCAGGGGTGGTACCCCGGACCCAACGGCTTCCGCATGCACTTTCCGGTGTCGGATGTACGGTTGATCGCGGGGGTCGAGCCGCTCGACGATGGATCCAAGCTGCGGGTGACGGCGGTGTTGACGGCACGGCACCACCAGTTCCGCGCGGTGATCGAGAACGGGACGGCGAGCATCCAGCGCCGCGCCGCCCCCAGCCCCGCCGCGGCCGATCCGCAGTGGGAAACGGTGGGGAGCGGAACGGCGCCGAAGTTTACACAAGGTCGGGTGGAGACGATCGACCTGTGGCACTACGACCAGTCGCTGCGGCTGTTCATCAACGGCACAGAAGTCTGCAGCGCCGAGTACGACTGGACGCCCGCCGAGCGCGTCCGCAACGCCACGCAGGAGCGGCTGGACATCGCCGGTGTGCTGGCGCGGGCCAAGAGCCGCAACATGTATTTGGCCTTTGCCGATCCCGCCCTGTACACCCGACCGGCGGTGCAGTGGCAGGTCGCCGGCGGGACAGCGCGGCTTGACCGCCTGGCCGTCGAACGCGACATCTATTACCAGCCCAGCATCGGCCCGCGCGCGTGCCAACCCGCCGCCACACCATCGCTCAACGGCAATCAGTTCTTCGTGTGCGGCGACAACAGCCCCGCGAGCTACGACTCGCGGGCGTGGTCCAAGAACGACCCGTGGGTGGCGGCGGAGATGGACCCGACACTGGGCGTGGTGCCGCGACGGATGATGCTCGGCAAGGCGTTCTTCGTCTACTTCCCGGCGCTGATCGGGGAGAACCCGATCCCCGTCCCGGACTTCGGGCGGATGCGGTTCATTCAGTAGGCACTCGCCAACGCCCGACCCCGACAGAGTTCCGGGCCGCCGCGTTATGGCATACCGATCAGTGTGCCGTGATGCGGGCCAGCAACATCTCCGCAGGCCCCTTGTCCTGCGTGCCGTCGTCGAGGTTCTTGAGGGTGATCTCCGCCGACGACTCGATGATGATGGCGAACCTGGCGTCAGCGTCGGAGGCTTCTTTCAGGAGCTTGCCGATGTTCTTGGTGGTGCGGTAGCTGCGTCGGGCGTGCATGCCGCGGCGGCGGAGGGCGGCGAGGATGGGTGTGAGTTGCACGTCGCTCTCGGGCGTGCCGTTGGAGATGACGAACGCGTCGGGGCGCAGGCCGAGGGAGCGGGCGATCTCCTTGTCGCTGAGCATGAGCTTCTTGTCCTGGAGCACCAGCGAGAAGACCACGTCGCCGAAACCGAAGCCGACGGCGGGCGTCGACGGGCCGCCGAAGAGTTCGATGAGGTTGTCGTAGCGGCCACCACCGGCAATGGCTCGCTCGCCGTCAACGAGCACCTCGAAGACCATGCCGGTGTAGTACGCGAGTCCTCGCGCGATGTTGAAATCGAACTGCACCCACTCGCCGAGGCCGGCGCTGTCGAGTCGCGACCGCAGCGCAGCGAGGTCGGCAAACGCACCATTGCCGCCGGCTTGGCCGGAAACCGCGGCGATTGCCTGCTGATCGAATTTCGTCAGATCGAGCCCGAGTTCCCCCGCCTGCTTCTGGATCACTTCGGCTGGGAGCTTGGCACGCCGGTCGAGGATCGCGAGGCCCAGGTCCACACAGTCTTCGGCAACTCCGCTCGTCCGGAGCATGGCCGCTGCGACGTTGCGGTCGCCGATCTTGACACGGATCTGTTGCGGCGAAAGCCCGCTGGTGGCGAGCAGGTCGATGATGCAGGCGATGACTTCGGCGTCGGCGTCGGGGCGCGACTCGCCGCCGAGGTGATCGACGTTCCACTGAACGAATTCGCGCAGCCGCCCGCGCTGCGGCCGCTCGGCACGGAAGCACGTGCTCTGCCAGAACCACTTGGTGGGCTTGGCGAGCGAGCCGGCGTTGGCGGCGTACAAGCGTGCGAGCGTCGGCGTGAACTCAGGGCGCAGGGCGTAGGTTTTTTCGCCGCCGGCACGCTGGAAGCTGAAGAGTTCCGAGACGATCCCCTCGCCGCTCTTGACGGTGTAGAGGTCCAGGTGCTCGAAGGTGGGGCCGTCGATCTCGTCGAATCCGTGGCGGATGGAGACCTTGCGCCAGGCGTCCTCGATGAAGCGGCGGCGGGCCAGCTCGATCGGGTAGAAATCGCGCGTGCCGGTGGGGGCCTGGAAGCTCTGGGATTTTCCGGGGGGCTGGGCCATGGAGGGCAAGCGTAGAACGCCGGATCCGGCGGCCCGACCCGCGCGCCAAAAAGGGACGGAGCCCGGGGGAGAAACCCGGGCTCCGTAGAAGGTCGGAGAAGCTACGGATCCGAACCGAGGATCAGCGACGCCGGCGGCCGGCGGCGAGCAGACCCAGACCGGCGAGGGCGGCGGCGCCCGGCGTCGGGATGATGTGGTCCTGCTTGTGATCGCTGCCCATCGCGGTCAGCGTGTACATGGCGCCGACGTTGTTGGCGATGTTGCTGAGCCAGCTGGCGGCCGTGCCGTACCAGGAGCCGGTGTTCTGGGCGCGGAAGCTGCCGCTGGTGAGCGAGAGACCGCTGTCGTAGGTGCACTCCCAAACGGCGAGCTGGAAGGCGGCCATCTGGTCGTCGTTGCTGAAGTCGAGCGAGGCGTAGACGGTGCCGTACAGCTCGGAAAGGAAGTCACGGTTCGCCTGGCCCATCGGGGCGCCGTTGGGAACATCGTTGTCGATCTGTGTGTGGATGATGCGGTTGTACGTCGCGCTATCGCCGACGCCGGGGTTGTTCTGGCCGAGATCAACACAGAACGTGGTCACGGGCCCGAGCGGGCCGGGGGCGTCGCCGCCGGTGCGGGTCCAGAGGAACTCCCCGCCGAAGGTGTCGAAGTAGTCGTTGCCGCTGTTAGTCGAGATGCGGACGGTGCGCCCGTCGCCGTGGCCGTTGTACGTCATGACGTAGGTGTCGGCGTTGGCGAAGCCGGCAGCGGTGCAGAGGGCGGCGGCGGCGATGACAATCTTGTGGACGTGAGACATCTGTTCTTCCTCCTCAAAATAGTGCTCCCCGCGCCGGCGAGTGCCGGCATAGCAACGGGGTCTCTCCTGAATCCCAAGCGTGCGGCGTCTGCCGCCCGACGGGCGTTGAAGCCTGTCCCTTGCCGGGACGAGGCATGCGTGTGGTCGTCAAGGCAAGCGCCCTCGGGTCGTCCATCGAGCGAACGCGATGGAGAGATCACAAGCCGCGAGGCCTTTCCGACGCCAGTTGTCGCGAGATTCTTCTCTCCTCGCATAGCGGCCAAAGCCGCTTCTTCTCTTCTCCTGCGTGATCACAATACCACACGCTCGGGTGTCGTCAAGAGTTTTCAGAAAATCTCCGAGCAAAAACCACTTTCCCCGAGCGTCTTCATGGCTTCCTCACTGAAGTCTCGGGGTTTCCACGGGGGTTGGGCGAGCCTCGTGTTGAGCAACTACTATCCGCCCTCATGCCCAAGATCACGATCAACGGCCGCGAGAGCGAGTTCCAGCCGGGACAGGTCATCCTTCAGGTGGCCAACGCCAACGAGCAGCCGATCCCGCAATACTGCTACCACGACGGGCTCAGCATCGTGGCCTCCTGCCGGATCTGCCTGGCCGAGATCTGGATGCCCAACAAGCAGACCGGCAAGCTCGAGCCGTACATGGGCGGCAAGCTCATGCCGACCTGTCAGACCGCGTGTATGGACGGGATGGTCGTTTATACCGATTCCCCCAAGTCCATGGCCAACCAGAAGGCCGTGATGGAGTACCTGCTCATCAACCACCCGCTGGATTGCCCGGTCTGCGACCAGGCGGGCGAGTGTTTCTTGCAGGACTACTCCTACGAGTACGGGCGCGGCCAGAGCCGCTTCGAAGAGGTGAAGGTCAAGCAGCCCAAAAAGGACCTGGGCCCGCATATCTACCTCTATGCCGACCGGTGCATCATGTGCACCCGCTGCGTGCGCTTCACCCGCGAGGTGACCGGTACCGGCGAGCTGCTCGTCGCGGGCCGCGGCAACCGCGAGGAGATCGACGTTTTCCCCGGGCACCCCATTGACAATGAACTGGCCAGCAACGTGGTGGACCTGTGCCCGGTGGGGGCTCTGCTCGACAAGGACTTCCTCTTTGCCCAGCGCGTCTGGTTCCTCAAGAGCACACCGTCGATCGACGGCATCACGGCTTCGGGCGATAACATCTCGATCGAGCACAACGACGGGAAGATCTACCGGATCAAGCCGCGGACCAACATGGCGATCAACCGCTGGTGGATCACCGACGAGGTCCGCTACGGATGGAAGTTTGTGCATCGCGCCGATCGGCTGGGAACACCGGCGCGCAAGCAGTTCGGCGTCACCACCGAGTGCGACTGGACCCGGGCCTGCACCGACGCGGTCGACGGTTTGAAGAAGGCTGTCGCCGGCGGCAAGCGCCTGGGGCTCATGGTCAGCCCGATGCTCTCGTGCGAGGATGCGTTCACGCTGGCGCAGGCGGCACTGGCGATTGACGACCGCGCGTTTCTGGGCGTCGGGCCGATCCCTGTGCATGGGCCGGACAAGCTTTTCCCCGCAGGGGCAAAGGACGGCGACCCCAAGGCGTTCAAGATGTACGCCGAGAAGGCCCCCAACGCCCGCGGCGTCCGACGCGTGCTGGAGGCGCTGAGCAAGAAGACGACCCACAGCGGCTACGTCCCCGACGCGGCCAAGCTGACCGCACAGATCCGCAACGGCGAGATCGGCGGCGTCATCGTCTGCGGCAACTACCCCAGCGATTGGGCAACGCCCGAATTGCGCGAGGCGCTCAAGGGCAAGTTCGTCGTCCTCATCGACACGCTGCCGAGCATCCTCAGCGAGAGCGCCGACATTGTGCTCCCTGGCGCGACGTGGGCCGAGAAGGCCGGCACGTTCCAGAACGCCCGCAACATGCTGCAGGCCTTCGAGGCCGCGATCCCCGTGCGCGACGGCGCCAAGAGCGAGGGGCAGATCGGTCTCGAACTCGCCGCCCACGCACGCGGGCACACACACGCCAAGCTCTTCAACGCGGCCGAAACCCGCCAGGCGATGGCCGCGGCGAGCGCTGACCTTGGCGCGATGATCACCGACGTGAAGATCGCCGTGGCCCGCGTCGAGCAGGAGCCGGACATGCAGGCCGTCGAGGTCTGAGCCCGGGCCAGACGAAGGGGATCACCCATGCCCACCGGCAACTTCCTGGTTATCACGATCGCGCTACTGGTCGTCATCAGCGGCGGGCTGTCGGTGTTTTTCTGGTGGCGGCGCAAGTACGGCGTCTGGGCGCAGGAGCGCGAAGCACGTGAGCAACAGCAGATCGGCCCGAACAACGTCACGGTCATCGACGACCACTCCAATGCGTGGTACGGCATGGGCGCCGCGATGGGTGCGATCGCCGCGTCGCAGGCGCAAGGCCCGACTGACGCACCTCGCGGTGACACCGGACCCGCCCCTGACCTGTACCAGGCGGGGGGCACATCGAGGGAGCCGGGCCTGGGTCAAGGGGGTAACTTCGACTCGTCCCCCTCCGACAGTTCGGGGAGCGACAGTTCCAGCAGCAGTGACAGCGGCGGCAGTTCCGATAGCGGCGGTGGCGGCGGAGATAGCGGCGGCGGCAGCGATTGATGCCATCAACCCCGCTTTTTGCCAGCGCCAGGGCACGAACTGCGGGGAATGCACGCGACAGCATCGAGGCCTGCGGTTTGCAACAATGCGGGTATGAGCGACGTCCCCAATTCATCGGCCAGCACGGGCGGAGGGCGCGGCACAATTGGTCCCAACATGCCGTGGGATGAGCGGATGCGCGTCATCAACGACCTGATGCGTGAGATTTCGGTGCAGACCGACCCGCAGGAAATGGTGAACGTCTACGGCGAGCGGATCCGACAGCTCTACGTCTCGGGGGGATTCGTCTCGATCAGCCGCCGCGGCCTCGCTTCGCCCAAGTACAAGATCACTCGAGCCAGCGCCTGGGAAGAAGACATCGACCCGTGGCGCGATGGCCACCGCCTCCCGGTGTACGACCGCGGCATGCTGGGTGATCTCATCTACGCCGGCAAGCCGACACTCATCCGCGATCTGCGCGTCCCCGACGATGACCCCGCCAAGCCGCTGCTCGACGGCTACGGCTCACTGCTGGCGATCCCCCACTTCGACAAGGGCGAGGCACTGAACATGGTGGCGGTGTTGCGCGGGCCACGCGACGGCTTCGACACCGAACGCATCCCCGAGCAGGTCTTTGTCTCGGCGCTCTTCGGAAGGGCCACGGCCAACCTCGTCCTCAACCGCAGCCTCGCCGACGCCAATGCCTCGCTCGACCGCGAGATGCGCGTCGTCGCCGATATTCAGCGGTCGCTGCTCCCCACCGATCTGCCGCACGTGCCGGGGCTGGACATCGCGGCGTTCTACCAGACCAGCAGGAACGCCGGCGGGGACTACTACGACTTCTTTGACCTTCCCGGCGGCAAGCTCGGTATTCTGATCGCAGACGTCTCCGGCCACGGCACACCCGCCGCGGTGCTCATGGCGATCCTGCACGCGATCGCGCACCTGCACCCTGGCCTGCACGAGCCGCCCAGCCGCATGCTCGCGTGGGTCAACGACCAACTCGTGCGGCGCTACACCCGCGACGGAAGCATGTTCGTGACGGCGCTCTACGCCGTCTATGACCCGGTGACGCGCCGGCTGACCTACAGCAGCGCGGGGCACAACCCGGCGCGCCTGCGCGTGGGGTTCAAAGGCGACGATGGGCCCGTGCTGCCGCTGGACCGTGCCCAGGGGCTGCCGTTGGGCATCCTCGAGGGCACGGAAATGTTCGACGCATCGATCGAGCTTGATCCGGGCGACGCCATCGTTTTCTACACCGACGGGATCACCGAGGCCTTCGACCCTTCACACAACATGTTTGGGGAGGAGCGGCTGGACGCGATCCTCTCTCGTCCACACCCGACCGCCGACGCCCTGATGAAGGACGTGCTCGCGGGTGTGGAAGCGTTCATCGACGGTCGCGCGGCGAACGACGATCGGACGATCATTACGGTTGTCGCGCAGTGAAAAGGCCCCGCGCGGGCGGGGCCTTGAACGCAGTCGCCATCGGGGTTTCGGTTTAACGGTCCTTTTCGGGAATCCCCATGCCCTTGCGGTCCGGGCTCGCCGGCCGCGACGGCGGTGTATACCCCTTGCTCTTGATCTCCTCGAGCATCAGGTTGATCGCGGCGTCGAGCTGTGGGTCGCCGCCGTTCTGCATCTGGGCCGGGTCGTCGAGCACGGGCATGTCGGGGTCCACGCCGTGGCCCTCGACGCCCCAGGTGCCGTCGGTCTTGTAGAAGCCGAAGGTCGGAACGCTGATGGTCGCGCCGTCGATCAGCGGCGGGTTGCCGCTGATGCCGACGAGGCCGCCCCAGGTGCGCTGGCCGATGACCTTGCCGATCTTGTTGTGCTTGAAGAGCCACGGGAACATGTCGCCGCCGGAGCCCGCGAGCCCGTTGATGAGCATGCACTTGGGGCCCTGGTGGCTGTCGGGGGGCCAAGTCCAGTCCGTGCCGTCGCGCCGGGCCCAGTAGTTGGTCGCGGGGCGGTTGAGCAATTCGATGAAGCGCGTGGGGATCTGCCCGCCGCCGTTCCACCGCTCATCGATGATCAGCGCGGGCATCCCCGCCTGGCCGTAAAATTGACGGAACAGGTCGCTCTGGCCATCCTGCCCGGTGTTGGGCACATAGATGTACCCGACCTTGCCGCCGGATTTTTCCGCCACATACGCGCGGTTGCGCTCGATCCACGCGCGGTAGCGCAGGTTGGCCTCGCTGGCGATCGGCTTCACGAGAACCTCGCGGGCCGCGTGATCAGCCGTGGGCTTGGCGCTTACCGTGAGCGCTGTCACGCGGTCGGCCGTGCCGACAAAGGCGGCGTAGACATCCTGCGACGTATCCACGGGCGCGCCGTTGACCGCCAGCACATAGTCGCCGACCTTCACGTCCATGCCCGGCTGGCTGAGCGGGCCGCGTGCGTCGGTGTCCCAGACGCCCCCCTGGTAGATCTTGGCAATCTTGAAAGCAGGTTTCTCGCCCGAGCGGTCCAGCTCGAAGTCCACGCCCAGCAGTCCAACGGGTACAGAATCCGTGCCATCGACATCGCCCGGCGAGTTGATGTACGCGTGTCCAATGTTCAACTCACTGACCATCTCGCTCTGGACGAAGAAGACGTCCTCGCGCGAGACACAGTCGTCGATCATCTTGAGGTAGTGCTCGTGCGTGGCGTTCCAGTCCACGCCGTGCATCGTGGGCTCGTAGAAGTAATCACGGAACTGACGCCACGTGTCGGTGAGGATCTGCCGCCACTCCTCGCGCGGCTTCACATCCTGACGCATCCCGCCGGTCGGGACGGTCACGGCCTTGCCGCCGCCGGCGGATGCATCGACGATCCGCATCCCGCCGGCGCCGCCGACCAGGAGCTTCTTTCCGTCGGCCGTCATGTCGAAGCCGCCGCCGGCCGTGACGGTCTTCTCTTCCTTGGCGTCGTCCTTGAGGTCGAAGATCTTGATCGTCGGTCCCTCGCCCGAGCCGCGGGCGCTGCCGCGGACGTACAGCAGCTTGCCGTCGTCGCTGACGGCCAGATTCCCGAAATTCCCGGGCGGAACCGGCAGTTGCATCGCCCGCGCTTCCAAGCCTTCCAGATCGATCGTCCACTTCTTGACCTTTTCGTCCTTCTTGTCGCTCTTGTCGTCGCTCTTGTCACCCTTGGCGACGTCGGCCTTGGTGCCGGTGCGTGAACCGGTGATCGTGCCGCCCATCTCGCCGGCCTTCCAGGTGCCCGAGAACGATCCGCCGGTGACCTTGCCGCTGACCACAGCCTCCGACCCCTTGGGCATAACCATCGTGAAGCGCAGCTCACCGGTGTCCTTGTCAAAGCTGCCGCCAGTGATCGTGGCCTTGCCGACCAGCGGCGAGCTGACGCTGCCGCTGAGCGAGCCGTCGCTGTCACGTTTGACGATCATCGTGAACGGGAGGCTGCCGCCCGGGACGGCGTCGTTCGGACCCGTCGCGTTGCACGACCACGTGCCGGTGATGCCATCGTCCGCCGCGACCGCGCCGTCGGGTTTGCCATCATCCTTCTTCTCGCCGTTCTTGTCGTCTTTCTTCTCGTCTTTCTTCTCGTCCTTCTTGTCGGCTTTCTTTTCCGGTTCCTTCTTGGCCGGCTTCAGTTCTTCTTCGTCGCTCTTGGGGAGATACGGCGACTTCACATCCTTCTTGAGCGGCGCGGCCAGCAGCACCTCGGAGTTGTTGTAGATGAAGCTCAGGTCCAGCTCGGAGTACTGCGGCGCGTTGATGTTCCGTTTGGAGGTGAAGTAGAGCCAGTCGCCCTTGCGGTCAAAAGCCGGAGCAGTCGCGTCGAACATCGGCTCGGTGACGCGGGTCTTGGCGCCGGTGTCCACGCCGTAGAGGAAGATCGAGTGCATCCCCCGACCGTCGTTGCTCTTCTGATACGCGATCCAGTTCGAGTCCGCCGACCACGAGAACGGCGTCCCCTCCATATACGGATCCTTGTCGATCTCCTTGGTGTCGCCTTTCTCGACATCGCAGAGGAAAACGCGTCCGTTCTTGTCGTGGAAGACGATCAGCTTCGAGTCGGGCGACCAGGTCGGGTTCATCCGAAATCCGGGGCCAAGGTTGGTCAGCTTGCGGGGCGGGGCCGGCGGCTCATCCTTCTTGCCGTTGGCCTTGGCCGCCTCGTCCTTCTTCGGTTCATCTTTCTTGTCGTCGGCCTTCGCCTCGTCTTTCTTGCTCTCGTCCGTCTTGGGTTCGTCTTTCTTCTCGCCATCCTTCTTCGCGTCGTCCTTGCCCTCGCCCTCCTTCTTGTCCGCGTCTTTCTTTTCCTCGGCCGGCTTGGCGCCAGAGGGCGCGATCCACAGTTCATACTCGCCGCTCTCGTCGCTGAAATACGCGACCCACTTGCCGTCGGGCGACCACGACGGGTCGCGTTCGAAGACGTTGTTGGTCCGCGTCAGGTTTCGCGGCGCGCCCTCCTTCGCGGGCAGGCTCCAAAGGTCTCCGCGGGCCGAGGCGATCACGCGCTTGCCCGTCGGCGAGACGCTCGCGCCGCCGACCATGAACTTGCTGGCATCCACGCTGCGCGTGCGGATGGTCGGACGATCACCCGGGATCGTGACCTTGATCTCGCGGACTTCGCCGCTGTCCAGGTTGATGACCCGCAGCGACGCGCCGAGCTGGAAGATGATCTCACCCGCTCCCTGCCTGCCCGCCACCGGAGCACCAGGCCCGAGCGACGGCCATCGCACATCATCATCCGCAAATTTCGTCACCTGCGCTCGCTCGCCGCTCTTGGGATCAAACGACCAGATATTCAACCGGTGCTCCGGCCCCATGTCCGAGAGGTAATAGACCTTTGCGCCATTGGCGCCCCACATCGGCAGCGTGTCGGTCCCCTCCCAATCGGTGATCTTGCGGCTGGTCTTGTCCTTGAGATTGAACATCCACACGTCCGTGGCCATGCCGCCGCGGTAGCGCTTCCATGTGCGGTTGTCCGTCGAGTGCAGCGTGTACGCCAGCCACGTGCCGTCCGGGCTGATCGAGCCGAACGCGCCGTACGGCACCGGCAGGGCTTCCGGCTGGCCGCCCGTCGCGGGCACCGTCATGAGCTGCGTCTGGCGCTGCAGGCCCCCGAACCCGTTGGTCAGAAACAGGAGCTTGCCGTCGGGCGTCCAGCCCGCCAGCGTCTCGCGCGCGGGGTGGTGCGTCACGCGCAGCGCCTCGCCCCCCTCCACCGGCATCGTGTACAGGTCCGGGTTCCCATCGGCCTGCCCCATGAACGCGATCGTCTTGCCGTCGGGACTGAACCGCGGGAAGCCCTCGGCGCCAGGACGCGTGGCCAGCGGGCTTGCCACACCCCCGTCGCGGCCCACCATCCACAGGTCATTGCCGTAGACGAAGCAGATCTTGTCCTTGCTGATCGCGGGGTAGCGCATCATCATCGGCGCTGGCCGGATGCCCTGCTCGGGCTGACCTGCTGCCGCCGCTCCACCACCCGCCGCGGGCTTGGCTTCCTGTGCCGTCACCGGCGCGAGCGAACCTGCAACCGTCACGAGCAACGCGGCGGTCATCACAGCAATGGCAGCGGTCTTCACGTTCAGCGTCTCCGTTGCGGCCCCAAGAACAAGGGCCGCCGATGGGTTGCGAGCTTCCTCAGATGTCCGCCAGCGTAGCGTCCGTCACGAATCCGGGCACCGAACACCGCCCCTCACCCGTACCATCCCTCCTTGCCCAGATACCGCCTCACCATCGCGTACGACGGAACCGATTTCTGCGGCTGGCAGAAACAGGAACCCCCCAGCGCCCCTGCCCTCATTGCGTCGATCGCCCCACCGGAGTCGGGGGACGGCATCCCACCTCTTGCGCTCCCGTCGGACGACTCCGCCAACGCCACCAATGCGCCCAAGGGCAATCCCCCCATCGCCGCCTACTCCGCCGATACGCCGCAGATCCCCTCCATCCGCGAAGGGCGCGTCGCCCTCCGCACCGTGCAGGGCGTCGTCGAGCAGGCCGTCCGCGAGATCGTCCGCGAGCCCATCGAACTCCTCGGCGCCAGCCGCACCGACAGCGGGGTCCACTCCCGCGGCCAGGTCGCCGCCTTCACCTGCGAGCCCCGCGACCCCGCCGCGCCTTTCAAGGGCACGGGCTGGCCCCTCGACCGCGGCACCGATCGCCTCATGGCCGCGCTGAACTCGCGCCTCCCCGACGACGTGCAGATCACCGCCGCCGCAGTCGCCGACAATGACTTCGACCCCATCGGCGGCTGCACCAGCAAGAGCTACTCGTACACCTACCACGTCGGCCTCGAGCGCCCGCTCTGGGACCGGCGCTACGTCACGCACATCCGCTGGCCCAGGACCGTGGACCTCGCCGCCATGAACTCCGCGGCCCAGGTCCTCGTCGGCGAGCATGACTTCGCGGCCTTCGCCGCGGCGGGCCACGGCCGCCTCACCACCGTGCGCACGGTCTATTCCCTCGTCGTCATCGATCAGGGCGCCGGCCGCTACCGCCTGGAGATCAGCGGCAACGGCTTCCTCTGGAACATGGTCCGCATCGTCGCGGGGACTCTCCTGCAGGTCGGCATCGGACAGCGCACGGTTGACGATGTCCGCGCGGCACTCGAATCCCGCGATCGCGCCAAGGCGGGATCCACTCTGGGGCCCGAGGGTTTGTGTTTGGAGTGGATCAAGTACGGGTCGCCATAGCGAGAACATAGCCTCGTCGGGCTTTTCCGGCGAAATCGCACTCCCCGACAGCCATGACCTCCGATATAATGGGGGCAGATGGTCACCTCGAACTTGGGACAAGGCGTGTACAGTGTTGTTGAGGCTTCGCGCCTCACCGCTGTGTCATCGCGCCGAATTCGACGTTGGTTTGAGGGATACGAGTACTCGGGTGCCTCAGGATCACGTCGCATGCCTCCGGTTATCCCCGGCAACGAACGCGATGTTGATGGCCACTTGCAGCTCAGCTTCCTCGATCTCATCGAGATTCGATTGATCGAACAGTTCCTCGAGTTCGGAGTTGGATGGCGCGAGCTTCGCCGCACGGCCAAGGTCGGAGCAGAGATCCTCGGCACGTCTCAGCCGTTTGCTAGATTTGAATTTCGCACTGATGGTCGAGCGATTTTTGCAAAGGTCGCTGAAGAAACCGGCGACAAGCTGCTCGTGCAACTAAGTCAACGACAGAGCGTGTTCCCTGAGGTGATCGAGCCTGCTCTTCGAGATGTGCAGTTTGAGAACGGAAACAGCGGTATCGCAGCGCGATGGTGGCCACTCGGTCAGGCACGACGGGTAGTCATTGATCCGACACGATCCTTCGGCAAGCCGGTCGGCGCCGAAAGTGGAGTCCCCGCTGTTCTGCTGGCTCGCTACGCTCGCGCGCACGGCACGAAAGCGGCTGCCGAGTGGTTCGAGGTCGATTCGCGAGAGGTGCGGGATTCCGTCACCTTTGTTCGGCGTTTTGCCGCATGAAGTTCTTTTTCGACAACTGCGTATCGCCAAAGCTCGCAAGGGCTCTGCATGCGCTTGTTGAACCAGAGCACTCTGTAATCCACTTGAGAGGTCGCTGGCCATCGGCCGACACCACATCCATATCTGATGAGCACTGGATTCAGGAGTTGGGTAGTGAGCAAGACTGGATTGTAATCAGCGGCGATATCCGCATTCGGACTCGCCCCAAAGAACGAGATGCACTCAAGAATGCGAAGCTCACCACGTTCTTCCTTGCCGAGGGATACACCGGCATGGATAAATGGGAGCAGGTGCGGTGGCTAATTGATCGCTGGCCCGAGATTGTCGAAGCCGCGACACGATTCGGCGCAGGCAGCACATTCCGAGTCCCCAAGCGTGGGAAGCTGGAGACGCTGTGAAAGCTCTCAGCCGCGTCGGCTTCACTCTGATGCTGATCTCATTCGCTGCGCTCGCCTTCTCCCTCTTCTCTCGCCTCGCCCTCATGGTCCCCATGGGCTCTGACCTCCGCCGCTACGGGATCGCCATCGACTCCGGCCGCCTCTACCTACGCGGCGAGTTCGACTTCACCGCCGCAAGCTGGCCCCGCGCCGAACTCATCACCCACCCCGCCGCCCTCGACTGGTGGTTCACCGACGACCGCACGCCGATCAGCCGCACGATGGCCGTGCCGCTGTGGGCGCCGGCATGTCTCGGCCTCGTCGCGTGGCGCCTGCTCTCGCCCATTCCGGCTAAGCGCGCCAAGCCCAGACGCTGATCACCGGTACACTGCCCCGGCTTCTGCCAGCTTTGCTGTCTTCCTCTGTGTCGCCCTGTGCCCTCTGGTGAACCCGCCTTGCGCATCCTCCACATCTCAACCCGGCTCATCCTCGGCGGCTCGCAGGAGAACACCGTTCTTTCCTGCGAGGGCCAGTCTCGCCGCGGCCACGACGTCCACCTCGCCTTCGGTCCCATCTACGGCCCCGAGGGCTCGCTGCTTGACCGTGTCGAGGCCTTCAACCGCCGCTGCGCCTCGGGCGAGGAGACGACGCACGAAGGCGTCGCCTGCCGCCCGATCACCACGCACACCGTCCCCGACCTTATCCGCGAGGTCCACCCGCTCCGTGACTTCCGCTGCCTCGGCCAGCTCAAGCACCTTATCCGCGACTTCAAGCCCGACATCGTCCACACGCACTCGAGCAAGGCGGGCATCCTCGGCCGATGGGCGGCGTGGAAAATCCTGCACGAGCGTCATCCCAGCCCGCAGACCGTCGGCGCCAAGCCGCCCGCCTCGGGCTTCGGCGGCTTCGAAGCCAACGCGAAGGTCGCGCCTCGCCACTGGCCCGGCATCGTCCACACCATCCATGGCCCACCCTTCATGCCCATCGAGGGCGGCCTCTTCAAGCGCCTGCGCCGCCGCCTCACCAACGAGATCTATGAGATCGCAGAACGCTCCGCCGCCCGCCATTGCCACATCATCGTGTCGGTGGCCGACGCCATGACCCGCCTGTTCCTGGAACGCCACATCGGCGACCCCGCGCAGTACGTCACTGTCCGCAGCGGCATCGACACCGCCCCCTACCTCACCGCCGCCCCCCCCCCCGGCGAGGACCGCGCCTCCACCCGTGCCGCCCTGGGCGTCCGCGAGAACGACTTCGTCATCGGCACCATCGCCCGCCTCGCTGAGCACAAGGGCCACGACGACCTCCTGACCGCCCTCTCGGTCGAACTCAAGGTCCGCCCCTATTGGAAACTCCTCTGGGTCGGCGACGGCTGGTGGCGCGACCGGCTCATCGCCCGCGCCAAGGAACTGGGGCTCTCCGTCGCCGAGTGGGATAAACGCGGAGACGGGCCCGCGCCGACCTCCGCCCAACTCCTCATCACCGGCCTCATCCCGCCCAACCGCATGCCCGCACATATTCGTGTCATGGACCTCCTCGCCCACCCCAGCTATCGCGAGGGCCTCCCCCGCACCGTCCCCCAGGCCCTCCTCTGCGGCGTCTGCCCCGTCGCCTACGACGTTGACGGCACCGGCGAAGTCTGCATCAACAACCAGACCGGCCGCCTCGTCACGCTCGGTGACCTCGCCAAGTTCCGCCAGGCGATCGTCGACCTCGCCGAAGACCCCGGCCAGCGCACGACCCTCGCCGCCCGCGGCCAGAAACTCTGCCGCGAGCAGTTCAGCGCCGAAGCGATGGTGAACGGGCTGGAGCAGGTCTACGCACGGGCGATCGCGCTCGCCGAACGACCACGCTGATAGGGAACCAACCGCTCTGCCGTGCGTCCAACCACTCATGCCCGCAGTCTCGCCCGCTGTCGCCGCGCTCTTTGTGTTTTTCACAGCCTGTGTGGCTCCGCAGCCCGAGGTGACCCAGCCGCAAGCCCCAGTCGCGGCTCCGTCGACCCGCATCGCATTCCTTCACCTCGGCCCGCCCGTTGAATGGCAGGGCAAGACCGATGGCCTGCTCGGCACAACCATTCGTGCCGCGACATTTGTTCAGGCCCTCGCTCTGCTGGAGGAAGACCGACCCGACATCGTGGTCATCGATATCAATTGTGGGGGCGGCTCGTACTACGAGGCTCAGCGCTTCGCCGATCTTTGGAAAACCAAATTCAAGCCCAAGTTTCGCACGGTTGCCTGGGTCCGCACAGCCGCATGCAGTGCTACGCACGCCATGTGGAGTCTGAACGAAATCTATATGCGCCCCGATGGCTATCTCGGAGCAGCGACCTGCGCAGTCGGGGACATGCCGATCGAGGCACGAATTGACTTCGATAACCGTCTTTCCGGGGATGGCAACCGCGACCCGAAGATCATGTGCGCGATCGACTTCTGCGAATCTCTTTCGTGCGACGTCGCGCCAGACGGAAACGTCTCGTGGCGTCAGGACGTCGCGGGCAAGCTTGTCGTCAACCCGCAGAACCAGTGCCTGGGTTTCACCGCCCAGCCCGCACTGCAATGCCGCTTAGCGAGTGCCGTTACCGAAACTCGAGGAGAACTCGCCGCAAGCCTCTGCAAAGGCGACTTCATCATCGTGGGACAGGATGCCGCGAAGCTCATCGACCGCGATATGGAAGAATGCGACCGAGCCGCAAAGCGAATCGCGGAACTTGACGCCCAATACACGCTTGCAATCAATACCGCGTCGAAGCACAGCAAGCCGGGCCAACGTAATGTTCGCAACGTCGAACTCGGCGTCGCCCGCGCATCGCTCAGACGCCTCCGTCCCTTCCGCAAGGACTACACGCACATTTTGGATGCTCGCGCCCGAACCGACGCGTGGTTCCAGGAACAGGACCGGCTCCTCACAAAGCTCGCCGAGCCGCTACCGACCGCCGCGCCGAAGTAACGAAGAGTGCGCGGCTCCCTATTCCTTCAACACCGCCGTCTCCCACCCGTCGTAGTCGCCTCCGTGCTCCTCCGCCGCGCGGCGCAACTCAAACGTCACCGGCGTGATCTCATCGGCGCTCGGCAGGTCTTGGCGCGCAAACCGCACGACATATCGCGGCTCGTCACTGGTCTCTTCGTCCTCTGCCGCTGCTGCCTCTTCCGCCTCCTCGTCGCGTTCGTGCAGCTTGCAGTCCCGCACCTCGAACCCCTCGCTCCCCAGCCACGCCGCGTACTTGTCCGCCGCCACCTGGTCCGGGAAGTACGCCCAGTGCTCCACCTCCCGCGGCGTCGCCAGCGGGTCGCCGCTCTTGCTCAGCGACGCCTCCACATCACTGTTGCTCGCCCACTCCCACTCCACGTCCGTCGGCAGCAACTCATCGCGGAAGTACGCCCACTCCGCATCCGCCTCCACCTCGATCTCCGTCCGCCACCCCGCCAGCTCGCGCACCGCCGCGGCCTTTGCCTTGTCCGACGGGGCACCCTTCGCGTAGTAGCACTGTCTCAAGAACCCCGGCTCGCGCAGGTGCCCCCCCAGTTCGCCGCCGCAGAGCTTGCCGAGCGTCTCGGCCGCGCGGTCGGTCGCCTCGTCGAGCGCCTCGCGCTCCTCTCGACTCCCCGCGCCGCCGTTGTCCGTCGAGTTGATGTGGATCGTCAGCAGCACACGCACACCCAGCCCGCGCTGCCGCGCCTCGTCCGCCAGAGTGATGTTCACCACGCACGTCCCCGCCCGCTCGCGGAAATACAGCGGGAAGAGCACCCAGCGATCATCATCTCGCCCGCTCACGCGATCGTCCTCCGCCCAAACTCCACCTGCATCGCCTTCTTCGCCAGGTACAGCGTCTCCTCCGCCACCACGTTGGCCTTCTTCACGCCGCGTCGGATCACGTCCATCACGATCGCGTCGCCCTCCGGCCCGTCGAGCTTGGCTCGCCGCACCCGCATCGGCTCCAGCAGCGCGTTGATCGCCTCGCCAAGCTCCTGCTTCACATGCCCGTCGCCGATGTTGTCCCCCGCTACGTACCGCCGCTTGATCTCCGCGGCACGCTCCGCGCTCGCCGCCCCCCCCGCACCGATGAACGCGTCCACGTACTGCATCAGGATGTTGTCGGCCTTCCCCGGCTCGGTCGGGCTCTGCCGTCCCGTAGTAATCTTGTTGAGCTTCTTCTGCACGTCCTTGGCCGAGTCGTAGAGGAACACCGCGTTGCCGAGGCTCTTGCTCATCTTGTTCACCCCGTCCAGCCCCGCCAGCCGCGCCACGCGCCCGATCTTCGCCTTGGGGATCGGGAACAGGCCCCCGTTTTTGTGGTGCTCGTCCGCGGGCACGCGGTTGCCCACGCCGCAGTAGAGCTGGTTGAACTTCAGCGCCACGTCGCGGCACATCTCGATGTGCGCCTCCTGATCCTCCCCCACCGGCACCAGCTCAGGCCGGAACGCGAGGATGTCCGCGCACTGCCCCACCGCGTACATCGGGAACCCGAACGGGTACGTCTCGCCGAGCCCCTTGGTGTCGATCTCCGTCTTGAGCGTCGGGTTGCGCATCACCTTGTTGAACGGGATGAGCATCGCGAAGAAAAATGTCAGCTCCGCGATGGCGGGGATCTCGCTCTGCAGCACAAACGTGGACCGCTCCGGGTCGAGCCC
>JBOHNM010000018.1:0-36719 GCA_050730675.1 Phycisphaerales bacterium
GTCCACGGCAGCGAGAGCAACTTCGCCCTCTACGCCAAGCAGTGGCTGTGGTGGCTCTACTACACCAACGCCGCCCTGCTGCTGTTCAACGTCTGCCTCCCGTTCTTCCCCATGGACGGCGGACGGATCGTGCAGACGCTCCTGTGGCGACAGATGGGCTACCGCCGCTCGATGATGATCGCCACGACCATCGGCCTCGCCGGCGCTGTCACGTTCGGTGTCATCGCCCTGGTCATGAACAACAAGGCCAGCATGACCTTTCTGGGCCTGGCGATCTTCGGCGGCCTCACCTGCTGGAACGAGCGCCGGATGCTCGCCGGGGCTTACGAAACTGCCGATGCGCCGTACGGCTCGTTCCTGGGCCGCGGATCTGAAGAAGACGAGGACGAAGAGCCCGCCCCCAAGCCCAGCCCCAACCTCAAGCACACCGCCCAGGCCGAGCGCGAACAGGCGGAAGTGGACCGCATCCTCGCCAAGATCCGCCGGGAGGGGCAGGACAGCCTCACGCGCAAGGAACGCCGCACGCTCGAAGGGGCGACGAAGCGCCTGCGGGGCTCATAGCCTTCGCCGCCGCCGGGCCGGGCCACTTTGGTCGCGGCGCGAGCGCCGGAGCCGCACCCGCCCATGGGCATCTACGACCGTGATTACGTCCGCGACAAGCCGAGCGAACGCGCCCGTGTTGGCAGTGTGAATGCCGTCTCGGTCAACACCTGGCTCATCGTCATCAACACCGCGATCTTCTTCATCGCGTCGGTCTTCATGACCGCGCCCGCGTTGCGCCGGCCGCTGGTGATGGAGCCGAACTTCGACCCAAAGCTGAATGTGCCCGACGACCTCAAGAAGCTGGCGGTCGCCGACATCAGCCGCTTCGACCCTCGGGTCGCCTCGACGCAGGTGGCGCCGGTCTACGTTCCCATGGTGAGGGATGGCAAGGTGCTGGTTGGCCCGGACAAGCAACCGATCCCCAACCCCACACCGGTCGGCACCGCTCTGCTCGTCAACCAGTCTGTGCTCGAGCACTGGGGATACTTCTCAACCTCCAAGGGCTTCTTTGGACTGGAAGTCTGGCGATTTGTCTCCTTTCAGTTCCTCCACGCCAACATCGACCATCTCATCTTCAACATGTTCGGTCTGTGGTTCGTCGGCGCTCTCGTCGAGGAGTATCTCGGCGGCAAACGCTACCTCGCCTTCTACCTCACCTGCGGCATCTTCGGCGCGCTGATGTACATGCTCCTCGGCCTCCTCGGCCACCTTCTCCAGACGCACGCATTCCCCCCACTCCTGTTCGACGATCCCAACACGCCGCTCGTCGGCGCCTCGGCGGGCATCTTCGGCGTCCTTATGGCCGCCGCCTTCGCCGCCCCCAACGAGATCGTCAATGTCTTCTTCATCATCCCGATGCGCCTGCGCCTGGCCGTCTACGGCTTCACATTGCTCTCGTTCGGCAACCTGATTTTCGGCCCTCTCACCGGAGGCAATCGAGGTGGCGATGCCGCCCATATCGGCGGTGCCATCGCCGGCTATTACTTCATCCGGCACATGCACCTGCTGCGCGACTTCTTCGACGTCTTCGGTGACTCGCGCGGGCCCAAAGCGCCGACCCGGGCAGCATCCCCGACGTCCGCCCCGCCTCCGAGTTCCGAGGTCAACCGAATCCTCGCCAAGATCTCCGCTTCGGGCATGGAGAGCCTGACCGACGCCGAAAAACTCACGCTCAAGCGCGAGACCGAGGCCAAGCGAGCCTGACCCTTGGCCCTCCGCTACACCATCACCGCCCGCTCCAGAGCCACCCGCGCCCGCCGCGGCATCGTCTCCACGACCCACGGTGACTTCGATACCCCAGCCTTCATGCCCGTCGGCACCCGGGGCACGGTCAAAGGGGTTCTCCCCCACCTGCTCGCCGGCACAGGGGCACAGATCTGTCTCGGCAACACCTACCACCTGCTCCTCCGACCCGGGCCCGAGCGCGTTGCGGCCCTGGGCGGCCTGCACAAGATGATGAACTGGCCGCGCCCGATCCTCACCGATTCGGGCGGTTACCAGGCGTTCAGCATGGCCGACATCAACACCGTCAACGACGACGGCGTGACCTTCAAGTCCATCATCGACGGCGCCTCAATCCACCTCTCCCCCGAGCGTGCCACGCAGGTGCAGAACCAGCTCGGCGCCGACATCATCATGGCCTTCGACGACTGCCCCCCGGCCCAAGTCGCAGCACCGACTTCTGACCCGAACAGCGCCGACGCGCCCGCGGGCGACGAACCCCGCGCCACCGACCCTCGCGCCCAAAAAGCGATCACTCGCGACACTCGCAAAAAAAAATACGACCACCCCGCCCGCCTCAAGACCGCCAACGAACGCACCCTCGCCTGGCTCCAACGCTGCAAGGACGCTCACCAGCGCCCGCACGATCAATCCCTCTTCGGCATCATCCAGGGCGGTGCGGATCTGGATCAGCGTTCCTGGTCCGCCGAGCGCATCACCAACATCGAACTCCCCGGCTATGCCATCGGCGGCGTCGCCGTGGGCGAGGGATTCCAAGACATCGTCCGCGTCGTGAAGCACACCGCACCGCTGATGCCCGACAACAAGCCCCGCTACCTCATGGGCGTCGGCTACGAGCGCGACTTGCTCGCCGCGGTCCTCAGTGGGGTGGACATGTTCGATTGTGTCCTCCCCACGCGCAACGCCCGCAATGCCAGCGTCTTCACCCCCACCGGCCACATGCGGTTGCGCAACGCCCAATACGCCGACGACCAGCGCCCGCTCGTAGATGGTTGCGACTGCGTCGCCTGCGCCGGCTGGGAATCCCCAAGCGCAACCGCTCCGGGCTTCGAAACCGAAACCGGGTACTTCTCCCGGGCCTACCTCCGCCACCTCTTCCTCGCCGAGGAGATGCTCGGCCCCATCCTCGTCACCCTCCACAACCTCCGCCACTTCCAGCGCTTCATGGCCGATGTCCGCGCCACCATCGCCACCGACGACTGGCCGGGCCTGGTCGCCCGATACCCGGTCGCCGCAGAGGGCCTTGCCGCCTTCGGCTGAGCCGATAGCCCGCCTAAACTTCCGACTTCCGCGCCCGGATCGGGTCTTGTTTGGCCACGGGCGGCGGTGGTGTTCTCACTACGGATCCACGATGCCCCACACCCCAGCATTTCCCCTCGTGCTCGCTCAGACTCCGGCGTCCACCAACAGCCAACCCGCGATCGGCGCGGCACCGGCCGGCGGCAGCCCCGCTCCGACACCGGCTGCACCGCGCACCGAGGTCATCGGCGCACCGGGCGCGGCGACGACGACCACGATCCAGCAGCCCAACGGCGCGCAACCAATCGGACAGCAGCAGCAAGGCGGCGGCGGCATGGGCCAATTGATCATCTTCCTGCCCATCATCGCGCTGTTCGGCTTCATGATGTGGACCTCCAGCCGGAACCAGAAGAAGGAACGCCAGCGCCGCGAGGAGATGATCAACGCCATCTCCACCAACGACACCGTCCAGACCATCGGCGGCATCATCGGCCGCGTCGCCGAGATCAAGGACGACGAGATCATCCTCCGCGTTGACGAATCGACCAACACAAAGATGCGTTTCACCAAGGCTGCCGTGCAGCAGGTCGTCCACAAAAGCGGCGGCGGCAATGCCGCCAGCCAGGCCGAAGCCAAACCCATGAAGCAGACCGCCAAGGTCTGACCCGTGTCCCGTCTGTCACGCCCTCTTCGCGTCGCCACGGCCGGCGCCGCACTGACCCCTTCACCGGTTCCCCATGCGCAACCTGTACCGACACATCGCCCTGATCGTCGCCGTCGTCGTCATCGTCGGCTACCAGATCTTCCCGCCCGACAAGCAGCTCAAGCTGGCCAAGGACCTCGCCGGCGGCACCAGCCTGATCTACCAGGTCGAGACGCGCCCGTCCGACCCGATCGACACGGTGGACAAGGTCATCGAGCTGCTCCGCAAGCGCGTCGACCCCGACGGCGTGCTCGACATCACAATGGTCAAGCAAGGCGGCAACCGCATCGAGATCTCGATGCCGATGCCCGGCAAGACCGTCGCGGCTGCTCGTAAAAAATTCGAGGACGCCCTCGCCAAGCTCGGCGAAGGCGCCGTCACCGCCGAGCAGCTCCGCCGGATCATGAACCGCCCCGCCGCCGACCGCGACGCGGAGTTCATACGCCTCGCCTCAGGCGATGCCCAGCGACTGGCCCTGCTCAAGAAGGCCGCCGAAGCCTTCGACGGTTCCATCGCCGAACGCCAGCGGTTCAATATCGTCAGCCAGTCGCTCTCGGACACACTCCGCGCCGCTCAGGCCGATCTCGATGCCGCCGTCACCGCCAGGAAGCCCGAGGAAGAGTTGAAACTCCTCCGCGACCGCGTCGATGCCGCGGGCAAGGCCCTTTCTGACGCCGCCCTCCCCGCCGCACAGGCCGATATCGCCTACGACACGGCCGAGCGTGCGGCGCTGGCCACCTCGATTTCCTCAGCCGATGTTCGCCGCGCGCTTGAACTCCCGGGCAAGGCCCGCACCTACACCCGCGCCGACGGTACCTCCGGCGTCATTGCCAGCCCGCGCGAGCGTGCACTCGACCGGATCAAGAAGGCCCATCCGGACGCGGCCGCGCGTCTCGACGCCGTCATCGCCGAGTACAACACGTTCCAGCAGGACCGCAAGACCCTCGACGACCCGCAGGACCTGGTCCGCCTCCTGCGCGGCGCGGGCGTGCTCACGTTCCGCATCGTCCCCAAGATCGGCGACCTCCCAGACGAAGCCCGTCTCCGCGAGGAACTCCGCGCCGGCGGCCCCCGCTCGGTGAAGTCCGACAACACCCGCTGGCTCAAAATCAACAAGATTGAGGCGTGGCTCGGACGCGATTCCGGCCCCGAAGAACTCGAGTTCGCCACCACCGACCCCCGGGGTTACTTCCAGAACCGCGGCGGCTACATCGTCGACGAGTTCGACGGCCAGGCGTACATGCTTTGCTACGACGCCCCCGGCCTGCGACTCACCCCCGCCGAGGGGGCCTGGCGCGTCGCCGGCGCTCACCCCTCATACGACCAGTACCAGCAGCCCGCCATCGCCTTTGAGATGGACGTGCTCGGCGCCCAGCGCATGGGTGAGTTGACCGGCACAAACCTCCAGAAGCCCATGGCCGTGATCCTCGACGACGAGGTCTTCACCGCCCCCACCATCCAAAGCACCATCTCCGGCTCCGGCCAGATCACCGGCCAGTTCACGCCGGAGGAGATCAAGAACATCTCGCAGACGCTGGCCGCCGGCTCGCTCGCCGCCAAGCTCTCCCCCGAGCCCATCAGCCAGTCCACCATCGGCCCGCAACTCGGCGCCGACAACCTCGAACGCGGCGTCAAGGCCGGCATCCTTTCGCTGGTGCTCGTCGGCGGGTTCATGATCGTCTACTACTACGGCTGCGGCCTCATCTCCGTCTTCGCCCTGCTCATCAACGCCGTGCTCATCCTGGGCCTGATGGCGATGAACCGAGCCGCCTTCAGCCTCCCGGGCATCGCCGGCCTGATCCTGACCTTCGGCATGGCCGTTGACGCCAACGTGCTGATCTACGAGCGCATGCGTGAAGAAATGGAACGCGGGGCGGACTTCCGCGCCGCCGTCCGCCTCGGCTACAGCCGCGCGATGAGTTCGATCATCGACGGCAACGTCACCACCCTCATCGTCTGCGTCGTGCTCACCCTCTTCGGCACGCAGGAGATCAAGGGCTTCGGCATCGTCATGATCATCGGCGGTCTGACCACGCTGTTTACCCAGCTCTACGTCACCCGCGTCATCTTCAGCATCTTCGTCGACAAGCTCGGCTGGCGCCACGGCACCATGATGGCCGTGCAGTTCCCCGCCATCGCCCGCGCCTTCCACCCCCACATCGACTGGATGAAGTTCCGCTTCGTCATGCTCGGCATCTCGGCCGCCGCCGTCATCGCCTCCGTCGGCCTGCTCTACCACGAGGGCGTCACGCTCTTCGACAACGACTTTCGTGGTGGCACCAAGGTCGCCTTCCAGCTCAAGAAGGACGCCGCAAACAAGCCGATGCTCCTCTCGCGTCCAGAGGTCGAGGCCCGCATCAAGCAGGAGGCGGCTAAGCGTGCTCCTTCCCGTTCATCGCTCGCGGATTTCGAGTTCAACGTTCTGGTCATTAATCCCGACGCCGCCGACCGCACCAAATCCAACGAGTTCGCCATCAAGACCGTCGTGACGGACACGGAAGCCGTCACCGAAACCGTCAGCGCCGCCATGCGCGACGTGCTGGACATCCAGCCGCGCCTGGCGTTCAAGGACATGCAGGCGACCGACGCTCGCCTGGCCCCCGTCAAGCCCATTCTTTCGCCCTCGCTTGGCGATGCGATCGACAAGCCCGGCGTCCGCAACGGCGTGGCCGACTGGGTCGGCGGCGCGGCGATCGTCCTCGAGGATCTCCAGCCGCGCCCGACGCTCGCGTCGCTCAACGACCGGCTGCGCCAGATGCGAGCCCAGCCCGAGTACGCCCGCAACCTGGCTCGTCCGCACGAGTTCATCATCCTCGACGGCGATCCTGAAGCTGTCCGCAGCGCAGTGCTGCTCGTCCGAGACGACAACGCCAGCTACCTCAAGGACCAGAGCCGCTGGAACGCCGACGTCCGCGACGCCGAATGGAAGATGCTCGTCGAGGCGATGTCGCGTGAGTCCAGCCTCTCCTCGGTCGAGAACTTCAGTTCCTCGATCGCCACCGCCTTCGCGCTCCAGGCGACGATCGCCGTGATCATCTCGGCGGTGCTCATCACCATCTACATCTGGGTCCGGTTCCTCAGCTTCCGCTACTCGTTGGGCGCATTGATGTCGACGCTGCACGACTGCATCGTCGCCCTCGGCTGCATCGCCGCCTGCGAGTACGTCTCCAGGACCTCCATCGGCCAGGCCTTGGGCATCAGCGCCTTCAAGATCGACCTCAACGTCGTCGCCGCCGTCCTCACCATCCTCGGCTACTCGCTGAACGACACGGTGATCGTGATGGACCGAATCCGCGAACTCCGCGGCAAGCTCCCCATCGCAACCCACAAGATCGTCAACGACGCCATCAACCAGACCGTCAGCCGAACCGTCATCACCTCCGGCTGCACCATGCTTGCCACGGTCATCCTCTACATCTTCGGCGGCGAGGCCATCCGCCCCTTCGCCTTCACCTTCATGGTCGGCGTCATCACCGGCACCTACTCCTCGATCTTCATCGCCGCGCCGATCGTCTACTCCGAGAAGGCCGACCCCACCGCCAACCGCCCGGCAACGTCGGGCGCCTCGGCCGCGGGCTCATATAGCAACAACGGGGCGGCGTCCGCAACTGTTGCGCCCTGACACGTTTTCTACACCCCGCCACCCCCAAGCCCCGCGCCGCCTTCGGCGCGGGGTCTTCATTGCGCCCCTCCGTGTGCCGATAAGTCCTCGGTCCAACCTCGTGCGGATACACTGACCTCGACAGGTCTTACCGATGTCTTCCGGACCCACCAAACCCGTCGCCGTCTTCGCGCTCCTGCTGGTCGTGTGGATCGCCGCGTTCTGGCTCTGGAACCCCGCGAGCAGCAATTCAACCGATCCCAAGATCTCGCGCGGCAACCCGACCCCCGCCGCGGCGGTGACCGAGCCCGAGCCTGAACCGACACCCGCGTACGTGCCCGAGCCCACGCCCGTCGTCGTCGCGCCGCCTCAGCAGCCCGCGACCGAAAAGGTGAAGCGTCTCATCCCCCCGAAGTTCCGCACGGTGACGATCCAGAAGGGCGACACCAGCTTCGCCGCGGTTTCGCGTCGCGAGTTCAACGGCGATGCCCGCTACGCCGAGGCCATCAGCAAGGCCAACCCGCTGGTCTCACCCAACAAGCTCATCGCCGGCAAGACGCAGCTGCGCATCCCCCTCGATCCCGAAAACATCCAAGGCAAGGTCGTGGAAATCGAAGTCGCCACGAATCAGCCAGCGGCGACAACCACGAACACCCCTGCGCCATCCGCATCGACCGCCGACGCCCAGAGCTACGTCGTCAAGTCCGACGACACCCTGAGCACGATCGCCAAACGGTTCTACGGCAAGTCCGGCGCATGGCAGAAGATCTTCAACGCCAATCGCGACAAGATCCCCAGCCCCGAGCGTCTCAAGCCGGGGATCACCATCACCATTCCGCCCGCCGACTGACCACGCGCCACGACGGCGTGCACGGAGAGAAGTGTGTCTACCGACAGCTCCAAGCGCATCAAGCGCATCCTCGTCACCGGCGGCGCCGGCTTCCTCGGCTCACACCTGTGCGACCGCCTGGTCGCGCAGGGGCACGATGTCATCTGCCTCGACAACCTGTTCACCAGCCAGAAGAGCAACATCACTCACCTCCTGGGCCTCAAGAACTTCGAGTTCATCCGCCACGACGTCACCGAGCCCATCATGCTCGAGGTCGACGAGATCTACAACGCCGCGTGCCCCGCGGCCCCCGGCCACTACCAGTTCAACCCCGTCAAGACCATGAAGACCTCGGTCATGGGCGCGATCAACATGCTCGGTCTCGCCAAGCGCTGCCGCGCCAAGATCCTCCAGTTCTCCACCAGCGAGGTCTACGGCGATCCCACCGTCCACCCGCAGACCGAGAGCTACCGCGGCAACGTCAACCCCATCGGCCCCCGTGCCTGCTACGACGAGGGCAAGCGCGCCGCCGAAACTCTCTTCTTTGACTACCACCGCATGCACCGCATGCCCATCAAGGTCGTCCGCATCTTCAACACCTACGGCCCGCGCATGCACCCCTTCGACGGCCGCGTCGTCAGCAACTTCATCCGCCAGGCCCTCGGCGGCGACGAGATCAGCATGTTCGGCGACGGCAAGCAGACCCGCTCGTTCTGCTACTGCGACGACCTGATCGACGTCATCATCCGCATGATGGAGTCCGACAAGGACTTTGTCGGCCCCGTGAACATCGGCAACCCCACCGAGTTCACGATCATGCAGCTCGCCCAGCTCGTCGCCGAGCTGGTCGGCAACAAGAACATCCGGTTCACCCACAAGCCCCTGCCGCAGGACGACCCGCTGCAGCGCCAGCCGGACATCACCCTCGCCAAGGCCAAGCTCGGCTGGGAACCCAAGATCCCGCTGCGCGACGGCCTGCAGCGCACCATCAACTACTTCAAGTCCATCGACATGGCCGCCTTCCGCGCGCCGACGCCCAACTATTGATCCGGTGCGCCGCTCCGACACACTCCGCCTGTTCGTCGCGCTTTACCCGCCGCCCGAAATTGCGACGACATTGCTCCATGCGCTCGCGCCGCTCACGCTGCCCGACCACCACGTGACGCCCGTTGACCACGTCCACCTCACACTTGTGTTTATCGGCGATCGCCGCGTCAAGGAACTCCGCGAGGTCCGCGAGTCCGTTGAGCGCTCCGCCTCAGGGCTCGGTCCGTTCGACCTCACCCCGCAGCGACTGATCACAATCCCGACGCCGGCCCAGGGCGGCCGGCCGCGGCTGATCGCTTCCACCACCGACACCCCGCCAATGCTCCTCGAACTTCAGCGCCGCCTCGCCACACGCCTCGCTCGACCGGACGAGCGCCACAAGGCCTACACACCGCACATCACCCTTTGCCGCTACGCGCACGAGGCGACCAGCGAACCGATCCATCAGCCGATCAGTATCGCGGGGTTCCGCATCGACCGCGTCCAGCTCATGTCCAGCATTGTCACTCGCGACGGCGCCAAGCACGAAGTTCAGGCAGAAGTCCTGCTCACAGGATGACGACAATTCTTTGTTCGCCTCTCCCGTCTCCCTTCGTGCCTTCACGTCTTCGTGCAGACTCATGAACGCTTCTTCGCCGCCACAATCGCCCGCACCAGATCCTCCGGCACCGACTGCGGCACGTCGCCGCAGTCGGTGCACAGCTCCCGCTCCATCGCCAGCGTCTTCTTGTACGACTCCAGGTACGCCGCGCACGACGGGCAAGCCCGCATATGCCGGTCGAACTCGGCCCGCTGATGCCCAGAGACCTCGCCGTCAACGTACGACATCAGGAACTCGATGAATTCGCGGCAAGTCATTCATCACCCCGCATATGTGGATCGAGCAATGTCCGCAGCGCCTGCCGGGCACGGTGCAGGCGGGTCTTCACGGCGGCGACCGTCATGCCCAGCGCCGCCCCCGTCGAGTCGGTGTCCAGTCCTTCGATGTCGCGCAGCAGCAGAATGGTTCGGTACTGCTCCGGAAGTTCATTGATTTTCGCCCGCACGAGCCGGCGCACCGCGTCGCTCGCCTCCTTATCGAACTCTGCGTCGTGCCACCGCTTCGAGTCCATCTCCTGGTGTCCGTCGGCCTTAAAGCGCGGCAGCAGATCCTCGATCGACCGCTCCTGCCTCCGCTTGCGACTCCGCAGCTTCATGAGCGAGGCGTTCACCGTAATCCGGTGCAGCCACGTCCCAAGCTGGGACCGCCCATCAAACCGGCCGATCGACTTGTGGGCCGAGATGAACGCGTCCTGCACCGCATCGGCTGCGTCGGAGTCGTCGTTCAGGAACCGCTTGGCGACCGCCAGCATCCGCCCACCGTACACCCGCACAAGCGTCTCGAACGCCGCGTCTTCGCCCCGTTGGAGCGCCGGCACCAGCACCGATTCATCGGCGGTGGAGGGGGTCGGAACTACGGGCTTGACGGGCGGGATGCCCACGCGCATCAGCATACCCCATCTGGGAGGATCCCCCGCTCTGATGCACCAGCACCCCCTCGGGTTTCGCTATCCTCCTCACCCCCGCCCTTCCGGGCGGACCTCGAACCCGGAGTCCTGCATGCCCCTTGATATCGTTCGCCTTGCTGTCATGGCCGCGGCCCTCCTCCCCGCCGGCTGCCAGATCGATCCGAGCCCCGCACCGTCACAGCCCCAGATCACTTCCGCGGCGCCGCCGGAGGTCATGGCAGCCGCTGGCGGCCTTATGGCGGTGGGTCTCCCCCAGTTCCCGGCGATCAGTCCGGACGGCAAGACCATCGTCTTCTCATGGGTCGGTGACCTCTGGGCCGTTGACGCCAACGGCGGCATCGCCACCCGCCTCACGAGCCACCCCGCCGAGGAACGCCGCGCCGCGTTCTCACCGGACGGGACCATGCTCGCCCTCGACTCCGAGCGTGACGGCGGCCGCAACCTCTACGTCGCACCGTTTGTCAAATCTCCCGCCGGCTACGCCCTAGGCGCCATGCGCCGCGTCACCTACCTCGACCGCCCCCTCAACCTTTCTGGCTGGTCGCCCGACGGCAAGTCGCTCTTGTTCAGCGCGACGCTCGACCCTGCGATCTACCGCTCGCCCCGCATGTACCGGGTCGATATCGGCGGCGATGGCGTCCCCGACCCCATCGAGCGGCTCACCCCCGCCTTCGGCAACACGCCGCGTGAAACGACCGACGGCAAGTCCATCATCTTCACCCGCGGCAACACCGACTTCACCCGCCCCAAGTACCGCGGGTCTGGCACAACGGATTTGTGGTCAATGAACCTCTCCGGCGGCCAGTTCACTCAGCTCACCAAGGACAACGCCTCGGACGCCAACGGCTTCCCCCTCCCCGACGGCTCGATCGTCTACCTCAGCCAGCGCGACGGTGTCAACAACATCTGGCGCATGCCCGCGGCCGGCGACGGCAACGCCCAGCAGCTCACCCGCTTCGCGGCGACGCCGGGCGAACTCACCATCGGTCACGGCGTCCGCGACCTGTACGTCAATACCAGCGGCACCAGCGCTGTCTTCTGCATCTGGGACACCGTCTACACACTCGACCTCACCAAGGCCGGGGCAACACCGCGTGCCATCAGCCTTGTCGCCTCCGCTGACCAGGCCGAGTTGGACTACGCCCGCGTCAACCTCAACCGCGATATCACCGAAACCGCGCTCAGCCCCGACGGCAAGTCGATCGCCATGATCGCCCGCGGCGAAGTCTTTGTCCGCTCCACCGAGGAAGGCCGCCCAACCCGGCGCGTGACGTTCACGGCCGGGCGCGAGCGTGACCTCTCCTGGAGCCCGGACGGCCGATTGCTCTGGTTCGCCAGCGACGAGCCCGGCGTCTCCAAAATCTTCTACGCCGCCGTCGCCCTTTCACGCGAGGACATCGCCGGCGTCAAGGATGAGGAGCCCGAGAAGAAGGACGAGGCCAAGCCCGCCGATGGCGACAAGAAACCCGAAGCCGACAAGAAGGACGAGGGCGAAAAAAAGGACGACGAAAAGAAGGACGATACCGCGACGCCCGCCAAGCCCGCCGTCAAGAAGATCGACTACGGCAAGCGCTGGGCCGAATCGCTGCGCTTCGACGTCAAGCAGCTCGACACAGGCTCTCCTGAGAGTCGCCGCAACGACGGCATGCTCGGCATCGAAGAGCACTCGCCGCGGCCCTCGCCCGACGGCCGCCAGCTTCTGTTCACACGCGGCCTTGGCGACCTCTGGCTTATGGACTTGCGCGGCAAGAAGTCGCGCATGGTGCTTGAAGGCTGGAACAACCCCGACGCTCAGTGGATCGCCGATAGCAAGCACATCATCTACTCGCGCGAGGACCTCGACTTCAACGCCGACATCTGGGTCATGGACCTCAGCGCCAAGGCGGGCTCTCCCGAGGCCGAGCCGCAGAACATCACCAAGCACCCCGACAACGATGACCAGCCCCGCCTGAGCGCCGACGGCAAGGTCCTCTACTTCATCTCCGACCGCGACGGCGATTCGTTCGAGTACCAGGTCTACACCGTCTTGCTCGACAAGAAGCTCGAGGGCCTCAAGCCCTACGAACTCGAGGACTACTTCAAGAAAGCCGCCGAGACCGCCAAGAAGCGCAAGCCGATCGACCCGGTTCTGTGGGATGGCCCCGATCCCGCCCCGGCCCCTGCCGCGGCGGCCAAGGCCGCGGCCGATTCCCCCTCGCCCGAGGCCGACAAGAAAGCAGAAGCCGCTGCCGCGGCGGACAAGCAGCCCGAGGCAGGAGCGAAGCCCGCGACGGCCGCCCGCCCGGCCCGCAAGAAGCCCGAGCCGATGAAGTTCGACACCGAGGACGCCTACCTGCGCGTACGGCGCATCACCTCATCGGCCGGCAACAAGGGCGGCATCGCCACGACGCCCGGCGGCGAACGCGTAATTTTCACCGGTGAGGGCGGCCTTGCGGGCGGCCCGGCCACACCGCCGGCTCCCGGCGCTCCCGCCGCCGACCCCGCCGCCGGCCGCACGCTCTATTCCGCGAGCTACAAGGGCGACGACGTCAAGTCCCTCCAGACCGGCGGCGCCGCCGATGTCCGCGTCACCCTCACTGGTGACAAGGTCTCGTTCGTCCGCGCCGGTAACGCCTTCGCCACGCCCCCACTCGGCGGCAAGGTCGATGCGTACCCGATCGATGCTCCCGTGATGATCGAGATCGCCAGGCAGCAGCGCCAGAAGTTCCTCGAGTTCGCCCGCATCATGGGTAATGGCTTCTATCACCCAACGCTCAAGGGCCTCGATTGGAAGGGCCTCACGGCCCGCTACCTGGCGCTCGCTGAGAAGACCCGCAACAACGACGAGTTCAACCGCGTCGGCGCCCTCATGCTCGGCGAGCTTGACGGCTCCCACGTCGGCATCACCGGCGGTTCGGCCGTCTACACCCCGCCCAACATCGCCACCGGCTACCTCGGAATCGACTCCACGCGCGAAGGCAAGGGCGTCAAGATCACCCGCATCATCCGCGGCGGGCCTGCCGACCGCGATTCCAGCAAGCTCGAAGTCGGCGATGTGATCACGTCCGTGGACGGCCACCCGATCGCCGGTGATCTCGGCGCAGCCCTGGTCGGCACCTCGGGCAAGGAAATCCTGATCGACGTCACGCGTGCGGACCCGGCCAAGCCCAAGCAGCTCCTCATCACGCCCGTGGGCTCTGCCGCCGACATCGATCTCCGATATACCGACGAAGTCCTGCAACGCCAGGCCATGGTCAACAAGCTCTCGGGCGGCAAGCTCGGCTACCTGCACATCCGCGCGATGAGCGGGCCCTCCGTCCGCGACTACGAACGTGACCTGTACGCTGCCGCCCACGGCAAACAGGGTCTCATCATCGACGTCCGCGACAACGGCGGCGGCTCCACCGCTGACATCCTCCTCTCGTCCCTCACCGCGCCGGCCCACGCCTGGACCCAGCCGCGCGGCGCCGACCCCAAGGACATCCCGCACGATGCCTACCCGCGTGATCGCCGCCTTATCTACGCCTATACCCGCCCTGTCACAGTCCTGTGCAATCAGAATTCCTTCTCCAACGCTGAGATCTTCGCCCACGCCATCAAGACCACCAAACGCGGCAAGGTCGTGGGCCAGCCGACCTACGGCGGCGTCATCTCCACCGGCGCGGCGACCCTGATCGACGGCACCAACGTCCGCACCCCCTTCCGCGGCTGGTACCTGCCCGACGGCAAGGACTTCGAGAACAACGGCGCCCAGCCCGACATCATCATCTTCCAGTTCCCAGCGGACGATGCCGCCGGCGTGGACCCGCAGCTTGAAGGGGCCGTAAAGGAGCTGATGGAGCGATCAGGCAAGTGACGATCTCGACCGATCGGACGAAATTGGCCTGATCATCGGGAATGCAAATCGGCACAGTTCTGGTATACTCCGGTCATGATCCTCATCCTCGAAATCCTGATGCTCGTCAACGGCATCTACATGCTCTGCACCGGCCGCCTGATGGGGAAGGGGCGCATCAGCCACAAGCAGGTTCGCTGGCTCGGCGGCATGTTGCTGCTCCCCATTCCCGTCGTGCTGGTCGTGTCCATCCTTATCGGCATCGCCGTTGCGATCAGCTCGGGCTCGGCCGCTCTCGACTCGGACACCATGAAGTGGATCGGCATCGGCATCGAGGTCGGCACGGTGCTGCTGTTCGCGCTCGCCTGGGCGCTGTGGGAGAAGTCGATCCGTAAGAAAGTCGCCCAGAGCGAGGCCGCTCGCAACTGTGCCGCCTGCGGGTATTCGCTCGCCGCTCTGCCCATCGGGTGCAATTGCCCCGAGTGCGGCCGTCCAGAAGTCCCGCCGCGCCTTGCATAACCGGCCCGCCGGACCGATCCTCGCTACGCTCCGCGGCATGAAGTTCCCTCGCCTCGCAATGGCTTTGCTTGCGCTCCTGGGCCTCAGCTTCGCGGGTTGCACCGACCTGCGTGCTCCGGGTGAGCCCACCGTCACAATCGACCTTCAAACGCTCGATCGCGTCCCCGTGTTCCCACTTATCGTCGCCGAGGGAGACGATACCCGCATCAGCCTGAAGCACTCCGCCACCGGGACATTGCGCAGCGATGGCACCGTGGTCACGTGCTCCCACTTCATCCCCCGCAACCACGCCCATGACATGGTCAGTATCACCGGTCCGTGGATCGACTACCAGGTCCTGGAATCCGGCGATGGGCTCGGCATCTCGTGGAGCACATGGTCCGAGGAGGCGCCCCCACTCGTGTCCCAGGATTGGGCCATTCTCCAGCCCAACCCCTCGGTCGTCGTCGCGACGTACTTTCCCGATACGCTCTTCGCGCCCACTTCCGCGCGCCCGCCCCGCGTCGGCGAGACCCTCTACCTCGTGGGTTACACCGTCGATCCCAAGTCACCCGAGGGACGGCCTCGCTTCGCCAGATTCTGGGTGCCGCTGCTGGTTGTGCCGACGCCCGAATCCCTGGGCAAGTTCGGAGATGCGGTCGCATGGGTGCAGACTGCCTCGCAGCCCTACGCCGAATCGCCCTCGCCCCGAGCCACCGGCGGCGGCAGCCCCTCGACCGTGCTCCGTCCCGGATTCTCCGGCTCGCCCGTCCTGCGGAGCCTCGCCGGTGGTCATCTCGAACAATGCGCCATCTACCACGGTTCGGTCCAGGGCCGCGACGATATCGGTATCGTCGTCGCTACGCCGGATTGCAATCTGCCGCAGCAACGCAGGAGCTCCGCACCGACTCCGGCAGCGACCCACAATTGAGAGCTTTCAGAGCCGCTCGTGCCTACGCCTGCCGCGAGACCGCGTACAGCCCGCCCAGGCACGCGCCGGTGACGATCCACGTCACCAGCAGCGACGCAACGAAGTACGGAAAAATGCACAGCGCCAGCCCCGTCAGCGCAGGCGCCATCCGCTGCTCCTTCTTTCCGTAGATCAGCAGCGCCGTTCCCAGCAGGCCGATGAACAGCCCGGACAGGACCGACCACGGGTTCGAAAGGTCCATGGGTGAATCTCCACCACCCTTATCGGCACGATCGCCGCGCCGATCGATTCGGCTGCTCGTCCGCGAATCACGCACAATGGGCCGCCGCACGCCGACCACTACCGGACCGTCGCACGGATCTCGACACTGTTGGAGATTTCGACGACCACCTCATCGCCCGGTTCCCACGCCATCCCCTGCTTCCACCCAACCCCAAGCACCGAGCACGGCGGCACGGTCGTGCAGTACTCGCGGAACTCCTGCTCACCGTCGGCGAGTTGGCGCGCGAGCCTTCCGGGGCGAACGCAGACCTCAAGCGGCTCCTCGCCGATGTTCACGATCTCCGCTACATGGCCGGGACCATGGTGGGCCGGACGCGTGACCACGGCCACCGCCGGCGCTGACGAGGCCGCCAAATTGGTGCGTCCAGCCTGCTGGAATGACCAATAGATGTTGCCGCCGAGCGCCGTCGCCCACACCAAAGCAACGAACGTCGCGAGCAGCACCCGCATCGCCGGGTGCAACGGGCGGACGCTCGAGTCGGAAACAACTTGGCGAGTTTCGGTCGTCATATCGCGGGCATTCAGAGTGTACGGTCCATGTACATGAACGCGGCGCCACGACCACTGATTGCCGACGCGCGGCCCGAACGATCCGCAGCCCCCCTCGCGCCACCGGCGCAGATTCACACGAGGTTTTCCGCCCATAATGCGAACCCAACGCCTCGGGCCAGGGAAATCCCCAATTCTTCCGCTTGGCTGAGCCACCATTCACATCCACTTCATTGGGAACAGCATGCACCGCAGGCAATCTTGATTGGAGGTGCCCCATGGCGCGGCCTATCTGGAGCGGTTTCCTCAGCTTCGGTCTGGTGCAGATTCCGGTGGTGCTGCACAGCGGCGAGAACCGCTCGGACCTGCGCTTCAACCTCGTTGACAGCCGCGACCACGCCCGCATCCGCTACGACCGTGTGAACGAGACCACGGGGGAGGAAGTCCCGTGGTCGGACATCGTCAAGGCCTACGAACTCGACGACAACAACTATGTGGTGCTGAAGGATGAAGACTTCAAGCGGGCTGCTCCCGCCGCCTCCAAGACCATCGACATCGAAGACTTCGTTCCCCGCCAGGAGATCACGCCTGAATACTTCGATCGGCCGTACCTGCTGGTCCCAGGTAAGGGAGGCGAGAAGGGCTACGTCCTGCTGCGCGAAGTCCTCAGAGATTCCGACCGCGTCGGCGTTGCACGTATCGTTATCCGCACGCGCCAACACCTCGCGGCCGTCATCGCCGAACGCGACGCACTGGTCCTGAACGTCATGCGCTTCCACCAGGAGCTTCGCCCGCCCGCCGAGTTGCCGCTGCCGCACGGCAAGCTCAGTGAATACCGCATCCATTCAAAGGAACTGCAAATGGCCGAACAACTGGTGAAGGCGATGTCCGGCCCTTGGAAGCCGCAGAAATACCACGACGAATACCGCGATGCGCTGATGAAGTGGATCCGCAAAAAGGCGGCATCACCAACCGGTGTCGTCGCCGCCGAGCCCGAACCCGACCGCGAACCCTCGGACCCCATCAACATGATGGAGTGGCTCTCCAAAAGCCTCAAGGCCCGCGGCGGCGCTTCCAGCGCAGGCCGGCGTGCGACAGCATCGTCGAAGCGTGCCGCGAGCCCCAAATCCGTGAAAGCACGACGTGCCCCCGCTCGCCGCAAGAGCGCCTGAGTTGAGCGGAGACTCGCCGTGACTCTCACCGCCTATCGGCGAAAACGCGACTTCAAGATCACTGCGGAGCCGCGCGGCAAGGCGATGGCACGCGGCAAGCAACTGCGCTTCGTCGTGCAGAAGCACGCCGCGACGTCGCTGCACTATGACTTTCGTCTCGAGCTTGACGGTGCGCTCAAAAGCTGGGCTGTCCCCAAGGGTCCGTCCCTTGATCCCACCCGCAAGGCTCTCGCCATTGAGGTCGAGGATCATCCCATCGACTACGCCAACTTCGAGGGAGAGATCCCCGCCGGGCAATACGGGGCAGGCCAGGTCATCGTGTGGGATCGCGGCGTCTGGGTGCCCGAAGGCGATCCACACGCGGGCCTGGCCAAGGGCCATCTCAAGTTCACACTGCGCGGCAAGAAACTCAGCGGCGTTTGGAGCCTCGTGCGTATGCAGCGAACCGGCACTCGCAATCAGTGGCTGCTCATGAAGCACGCCGACGAGCACGCGAGACCCGAATCGGACTACAACATACTCACCGCAGAACCTCGCAGCGTCATCAGTCGACGCACGATCGAAGCCCGCACCCCACGCCACAAGATCCGTGCACGTATCCCAGCGGCACGCCGCACCAAACCCGCCGCGGATGTCGGGTCAAACGGTCGTCACTCCATTGCTAAGTCCCCCCGTGCCCGACGAAGCCCCCGCACCGCCCGCACCAAGCCCGAGGATGTGGATGGCGCCCGCGACGCTACCATGCCGACGTCGCTCCATCCCCAGCTCGCCACGCTCGTGGAATCTCCGCCCAAAGGCCCGGACTGGGTCCACGAGGTCAAATTCGACGGTTACCGCCTCCTGGCATTCAAGCGGGGCGAACGCGCGCGCCTCATCACCCGCAACGGCCTTGACTGGACACACCGCTTCCAGTCGATTGCCGACGAGGTCGCCAATCTGGACGTCGATTCCGCAATACTCGATGGAGAGGTTGTCGCCCTCGACGAACACGGAACCCCCCGGTTCCAACAGCTTCAGAACGCCGGCAAGCCGGGCAGCCCCGCCCGTTTAGCCTGTTTCTTCTTCGACCTTCCCTACTGCGACGGCTTCGACCTGACCCATACTCGCCTTCTGGATCGCAGGTCGCTCCTGAAGCAGTTGCTCGCCGACACTCCCTCGGAAACCCTTCGATACAGCGAGCATTTCACCGAGCCCGGTTCCGACCTGCTTCAACTCGTCTGCTCTCGCAACCTCGAGGGAATCATCTCCAAGCGAGCCGGCGCACCCTATCAGCAGCGCCGCACGCGGGACTGGGTCAAGAGCAAGTGCTCACTCTCCCAGGAGATGGTGATCGGCGGCTACACGCCCCCCAAGCGGAGCCGAGCGGGATTCGGCTCCCTGCTTCTGGGATGCCACGATCGCCACGGGCGCCTGGTTTACCGCGGGCGCGTCGGCGCGGGATTCGACGAACGAACACTCCGATCCCTGCACAGCCGCTTTCGCAAACTCGAGCGTCAGGCGTCACCGTTCGGTACGCCGCCGCCGCGCGACGTTTCAGCCGGTGTCCGGTGGGTTGAGCCTCAAGTTGTCATCGAGGCCACCTTCCACGAACTCACCCACGATGGTCGCGTGCGTCAGGGCGTCTTCCGCGGCATACGAGAAGACAAGCCGGCGAGTGAGGTTGTTTGCGAGGTCCCCAAGCCGATCGGTCCCTCACCATCGAGAACGAAGGAGCCGGCCATGCCGACCCGAACTCCACGGAAATCCCAGACTCGTGTTGCGGCATCGCGGTCGTCTGGCAAGGCGCCGGCCGCCCAAACACCTGCGATCAAGCCGAAACGCTCAGGGAGCGACCGCGTTGAAATTGCCGGCGTCTCGATCAGCCACCCCGACGCGCGACTCTTTCCGGAAAGCAATATCACGAAACTCGACCTGGCGAACTACTACGACGCCGTGGCGGACCTGATGCTCCCGCATGTCGTCGATCGGCCGCTCATGATCGTCCGCTGTCCCGACGGCGGGGCGGGCAGTTGCTTCCACCAGAAGCACGTGACCCCCGGCTTTCCGGCGGCGATCGGCTCGGTCCCAATCCGCGAGAAAGACAAGACCGAACGCACCATTGTCATCCACGACCGCGCCGGGCTGGTGTCGCTGGTGCAGGTCCGCGCGCTGGAAATCCACTCGTGGGGTGCGACCGCCGATGACCCCGATTCTGCCGACCGCCTGGTTTTCGACCTCGACCCCGGAGCCGGCATCGCCTGGAGCGACCTCGTCGCCGCGGCGGTGCTTCTCCGGCAGATGCTGCAGAAACTCGGCCTGGAGAGCTTCGTCAAGACCTCCGGCAGCAAGGGCCTGCATGTGGTGATCCCCCTCAAACCCGCCGTTGCCTGGAGCGTCGCCAAGGCCTTCACACGGGCAATCGCCGAGCGACTCGCCGCCGACTATCCAGACCGCTACGTCTCGCGCATGGACAAGTCGCTGCGTCGTGGACGCATCTTTGTGGATTACCTCCGCAACGGTCGGGGCGCGACCTGTGTCACCGCCTTCTCGGCGCGAGCCAGGCCCGGGGCTCCCATCTCCGTCCCTGTCGCGTGGAATGGTCTCGTGCGATTGAAGGCTGCCGACGCCTTCACCATCGCCAATGCGGTCAAGCATCTCCAGGCGTTCCGAGCCGCCTGGTCGGGCTACGACACCCTTAGGCAATCACTGCCCCGCGGCGTCGGCACAACGGAAACTCCCAGCCGTTCAACCCGCCCGAAGAAACAGCCCAGGCTGAAAGCGAATTCACGGCAAGGTCACGCCACTGTTACAGCAAAATAGAATATTTGGATATGTGTGCATGGTGCTCCGTGACCCCACACCGGCCCGGAGTACCTGCACACGCCTTTCTTCGTGGGACAAGAGCAAACAGGAGTCTTGACGTGACCAGCGACACTATCTCCGGCAATTGGAAGCAGTTCAAGGGCAAGGTCCGTCAGCAATGGGGCAAGCTGACCGACGACGACATGGACGTGATCAACGGCAAACGCGAAGAGCTTGAGGGCAAGCTCCAGACGCTCTACGGCAAGGACCGTGAGCAAGTCCGGAAAGAGGTGGACAAGTTCGCCAAGGACTGCGGCTGCAATTGGTAAACCCATGCGCAGCCGCGGAGCCAAAGTGAAGAGCTCCACCACGGATCGAGGGGTGTTGCGCCAACGGCACAACGCCCCTTGATCATTTTTGTGCTTGTGTCGCGTGCTCGCCGGAACCCTACCGACCGACGACCTTCGCCAGTTCCGAGTCCAACTGCGCAGCGTTGCCGAACCACGCGATCTTCCCATCCTTGCCGACGATAAACGCCATCGGCAATCCCGCCTGACCCGCGGCGGACATCCACGACATCACCATGGTGCCCGTCCCGTCATACCCCACGCGGTAGTCCATCCGGTCGCCCTGGTCCTTGACGAACTTCTGCAGCTTGGGCAGTCGCTTGTCGCCGGTCTTGTCCGCCGACTCGCTCGACGCAACGCCGATGACCACCACCTCTTTGTATTTCTTCTGCAGGTCGGTCAGCTTCGGAATATTGGCCACGCACGGCACGCACCAGGTCGCCCAGAACTCCAGCACGTAGACCTTGCCCGGCTCGAACTTCGTGACCGGCGCGCCTTTCACCCACTTCTCGAAACTCAGCGCCGGTGCACGGTCGCCCACGCGCAGAAGCACACGTTCGCCCGCGCCGCTTGCGGGTGCCGGCGCAGCTTCACCCGCGGCCCCGGCAATCGCTCCCGCCGCGCACACCACCGCCAGCAACCCAACGCTGATCATCCTCTTCATGACGCGACCTCCTGCCATGCTCCAGCCGGGCGGCAACATCGACCCGCTCGACGTTCGCAGGCCAAAGTTCATGTGCGATCCCGCAAAGCGCTCTACGGGCCTCAGTGCTTCTCCCAGTTATCCCGGACCCACCGCGCACCCCCTGCGCGACTCCAACGAAAAGGCCGCCCATCCGGGCGGCCTCGTTCTTCACTGTTCATTGCTTGTTGGCGTCAAACCTCGACAACCATCGCAACCGCGTTGCCGCCACCCAGGCACAGCGCCGCCACGCCGCGCTTGCCGCCGGTGCGGATGAGCTGGTGGATCAGCGTCGTCAGCACCCGCGCGCCCGAGGCGCCGATCGGGTGTCCCAGCGCGATACCGCCGCCGGCGATGTTCAACCGCTTCTCGTCGATCCCCAGTTCCTTGATGTTGCACAGGACCTGGGCCGCAAACGCTTCATTGATCTCGAACAGGTCGATGTCCTTGATGCCGATCCCGGCCTTCTCGAGCACGCCGCGGATCCCCGGGATCGGCGCGGTGAAGACTTCTGAAGGCGCCACCCCGCTGGTGTGATAAGCGACGATCTTCGCAATCGGACGGATCCCGAGCTGCTCGGCCTTCGCCGCGCTCGCCACCGCGATCGCTGCAGCGCCGTCGGAAATCTGCGACGCGTTGGCGGCTGTCACGGTCCCTTCCTTGTCGAACGCCGGGCGCAGCTTGCCCACCGCCTCAAGGCTCGTGTCCGCCCGCACGCCCTCGTCCGCGCTCACGCCCGGGCTCTTCTTGTCGAGACACTGCTCTGCGCTGAGCGCGACGATCTCGGCTTTGTTCCAACCACTCTTGGTGGCCTCAGCGGCGCGCTGGTGGCTCTGCACGGCGAAGCGGTCCTGCTCCGCGCGCGTGACGCCCGCCTTGCGTGCCGTTGCATCGGCGTACGCCCCCATCGCTGCGCCGTCGAACGCGCACCGCAGACCGTCGTACGCCAGGTGATCCTCGAACTGCGCCGGGCCGTACTTCACACCCTCGCGGATGTAAGAGAAGTGCGGCGCACGCGTCATGCTCTCAAAGCCACCGGCGATCACCAGTTGGTTGTCCCCCGCCTTGATCGACTGCGCCGCCGTCATCACCGCCTGCAGGCCCGAGCCGCAGACCTTGTTCACCGTCTGGGCGCTCATCTTGTCGCTGAACCCAGCCTTCAGAGCCGCCTGGCGCGCCGGGTTCTGCCCCAGCCCTGCCTGCAGCACGCACCCCATGATCACCTCGTCCACCGCATCCTTGAGCTTCGGCTGCTCCGCCAGCAAAGCGCCGATCGCGTACGACCCCAGCACCGGCGAGGGCACCTTCGACAAGCCTCCAAGAAACCGACCGATCGGTGTGCGCTTGGCGGCGAGAATCACGGGCGTGGTGGATGCGGACATGCTCGGGCGGCTCCTCAAAGGTGAAGCGCCAGTCTAGCCGCGCACACTCCGCCGGTGCAGCACCGCCACCCCGCACGGGCGTCCGAGAACGGTGCCAAATCACCTAGGTTCAACCCGCACGCACCGAATTGTCATCGCCGTCACAACACGACGAACAGCACGATGCACGCCCCCGCGAACAGGAGGCCGAACGCAGCCATCCGGGCCGCCCGCATGGTCCGCGCCGAGAACCAGTCGAACGGACGCGTGCTGTGAACATGCGCAGGGCGCGGCGCACTCTTGCTGCCCTCGGCCCGCCCCGCCACGCGACGCTCCATCCGATCGATCCGCATCAGGATCTTCTCTTCGAACTCGCGCTGCTCGGCCCACCGGATCCGCGCCGCGTTCCACTGCGGCAGCACGCCGATGGAGTACAACCCGACAATCATCACCGCGCCCACGCCGGCCGCCGCGGGACCGGCCGTGAGCCACAATCCCGTGACACCGGCGCCGATCATCAGCACCTGCAACGCCGCGGCGATCACGACCGTCGTCCAGTTGTGGCTCTCGGGCGCCTCCTCGCCCTCGGGCGAGTGGTGCTCCATCTCGGTCAGCATCTCGTCGTGGACGCGCTGGCGGCACTCCTCGGCCAACGGGTGCGCCAGCTCCTGATGCACCTCGATAATCGGTCCGCCCAGTTGCTCTTTGATCGCAGCCTTGCCGTACATGAATGCCTCCCGCGCGCTGAAGCACGCCGTTTTGCATTCCAACCGATTGCTCCGGCGCGCTCGCGCCGGTGAAAGCACCTGCAAGTCCCGTCATTGTCTCTACGTATAAGTCTGCCCGCGGTTATCCACCGCCGCCAGCAAACCTTCTGCGAACCCCGCCAGACGGTATCCGTCCGTACACCCCTCCCGCACTGCTCCCTCCTACGCTCCCGCCCCTTCCGGAGCCCATCAAATGGCCGAGCAGTACGTCAATCTCCCCGCCGATTCCAACCAGGCCCTCGGCATCGCCCAGTACGCCGTCGAGTTCATGGCCTCCGGCTCTCCCGCCCCCGCGGTCCTCGAGCGCACCAACATGTTCCACACCGACGCCGTCATCTGCGGCGTCTCCGCCCTCGCCCTGGGCACCAATGCCCCGACCGTCCTCCGCAACGAAGCTCTCCGCTACCACGCCCCCGCCCGCGGCCATGGCACACTCTCGGACATCGGTTCGTCTCGCGGCCGCCACGGCGCCACCGTCTTTGGCTCCAATGCCGACCTCGTCCCCGAGAAGGCGATCCTCGCCAACTCCGCCGCCGTCCGCGAGTGGGACTCAAACGGCACCAACTTCGGCTACAACCCCTCGCTCGGTCACGTCGCCGGCGAGTTCGGCCACAACGACTTCTACCCCGTCGCCATCGCCGCCGCCCAGCTCCAAGGAAAGGACGGCGCATTCGCCCTTCGCGGCATGATCCTCCTCGACGAGATCCGCGGCCGCCTCGCCGAGGTCTTCAGCCTCAAGACCTACAAGATCGACCATGTCCTTCACGGCGCGATCGGCTCGGCTGCCACCTTCGGCGCGATGATTGGCGCAAACCCCGAGCAGATCGAGTCTGCCATCGGCATGGTCGTCGCCCACTACGTCCCGTTCCGCGCCATCCGCGCCGGCAAGCAGCTCTCCGACTCCAAGGGCGCATCGGCGGCCATCAGTACCGAGGCCGCCATCCTCTCCATGCAGCGCTCCATGCACGGCTTCGTCGGCCCCAAGGACATCTTCCGCAACCCCGAGGCCGTCTTCCGCATCTTCGAGGGCCCCGGTCAGTTCTTCCAGAAGGTTGGTGCCAGGTCCGCCAACACCGAGAAGAAGCATGCCAGCCCCTTCGACCTGCGCCTCGCCCGCTCCAGCGATGACTTCGCCGTCATGGGCATGCACTTCAAGCTCGGCCTCTACGAGCACCAGTCCGCCGGCGCGATCCAGGCCCTGCTCAACCTGCTCGCCGAGAGCCCGCACCTGATGGCCGATGCCGGCGCCAAAATCAAGTCCATCAAGATCGTCGCCTACGAGCCCGCCTTCGGCATCATCGGCGACCCCGCCAAGCGCGACCCCAAGACCCGCCAGTCCGCCGACCACTCCATGGCCTTCATCATCGCCCGCCTCCTCCACCGCTGCCTCGACAGCGGCTCGGCCGACTGGGCCACCAACATGCTCTCGCCGTATGACTACAACGCCGAGGCCATCTTCAACCCCATCACCCGTCAGCTCATGGACAAGATCTCCTTCGAACACGGCGGCCCCGACTACGACGCCAAGTACCCCGAGGGCATTCCCACCTCGCTGGTCATCACCGACGATGCCGGCAAGCAGTTCGACAGCGGGCTGGTCATGTTCCCCACTGGTCACGCCCGCAACACCACCGCCGACCTCAAGAAGCTCCTCGCCCACAAGTTCAATCTCCTCGGCAAGCTCGCTACCGACGACCCCGCCTCCCTCATCAAACGCTTCGATCGCTTGGAGAAGAAGTCCGCCCGGGAGATCGCCGAGATCAACGACTTCGAGCTGGTTGCCCGCGGCGCGTTCGAGTAATCCGCGGCGTTCGCATGACCCGCGTACAACTCCCCACGCGCCCGCGTGAAAGGGACCCTCCATGCTCGCCAAGGACATCATGGTCTCGCCCGTCGTCACCGTGGACGCCGCCACGCCCGTGCCGGAGGTCGCCGGCAAGATGCAGGCTCTCGACATCGGCTCCATCGTCGTCACCGATACCTCCGGCTCTGCGATCGGCATCATCACCGAGTCGGACTTCACCGGCATGGCCCGCTGCGTCCCCTTCACCCTCAAGCTCGCCCCGGTCATCTTCGGACACTGCGCCGCCACCGACGCCGAACTTCAGCAGATCTTCGCCAAAGCCCGCAAGCTCACCGCCCGCGAGATCATGTCCGGCGATCTCCACGCCGTCGCCCCGACCGACCCCGTCGCCAAGGTCGTCCACTTCATGATGGACCGCAACCGCAAGCACGTCCCGGTCATCGAGCACGGCAAACCCGTCGGCATGATCGCCCGTCACGACATCCTGCGTCTGGCCCTCCCCAATCCCGTCCGCGCCTGACCCCGCCGAAATTTCTGCACAGTTGTCGCCGCCGCGCCCCCCGGTTAGCATCCGCCCACTTGAAGGATCACCGGTTGCGCACTCCACGCCGCGGCCCGCGCCCATCCCGCTTCGCCTCGCGCACGCGCATCCTCGCGTTGCTCGTCGCCGCCTGCGCGGCACCGCTGGCTCGCGCCCAGACCGAGCCGCCCCCGATGATCCTCGCACCCGTCGGTGAATACTCCGGTCGTGATTTCGGCGGCCTGCGCCTGTCGATCACGCCGCAGGACGGCCCCTTCACGCTCTCGGCACAGCGTGCCAACGTCTGGACCGAAGATCCCTACGCCATCGACCCTGCCGGCGCGACCCTCGGCGACAGCGTCACCCGCATCCTCCTCCGCGGCGATGTCCGCCTGCGCGTCGGCATCTATCAGCTCGCCGCCGCCCGCGCCGTCATCTGGTACGAGCGCCTCGAGCCCTCCAAGAAGTTCCCCGGCCAGTTCATCTCCCAGGTCGCGATCTACCTCGACCGTTTCGGCGATCCGACCGGCGCCGCCGGCGCGGCCCCATCAGGCGACCGCCTGCTCATCACCGCCGTGATCGACGGCGATATCCAGCTCGGCGCCGACCTGCTCACCCCCGGCCGCCCCAACGACATCCTCGTCCCCGAGGCCGAGCAGCGCCTCTCCCGCTTCCTCACCGAACTCACCGGCGGCACGCCCGACCCTTCCGACCCCATCCGCGACACCACCGGCTCGGGACTCCCCATCGTGCCGGGCATGAGCCAGCCGTACGAGCCGAACTCCGGCCTGCTCCGCGCGGGTGCCGCCGCGCCGGACATGTCCGCCTACGGCCCGGCCCAGCGCACCCAGCCGATCTTCGCCAAGCGCGGCCTCATCACCATCTCCGCCGGCGAGCCCGCACTCATCCCCTCGCCCGAGGAGAACTCGCTCATCATCACCGGCGGGGTCGTCATTCAGTATTCCGACATCGCCACCGGCCGCAACCTCCAGCTCTCCGCCCAGCGGGCCGTCGTCTTCCTCGACCCCGGTGAACTCAAGGATGTGCTCCGTCAGACCGCCGACAAGGTCCGCGGCGTCTACCTCGAGGGCGACGTCGTCGCCAGCGACGGGCAGTTCACCCTGCGCGGCCCCAGCGTCTACTACGACTTCAAGGCCAACCAGGCCGTCGTCGTTGACGCCGTCTTCTGGACCTACGACCAGCGCCGCGGCCTGCCCATCTACATCCGCGCCAAGGCCCTCCGCCAGACCGCCGCCAACCAGGTCGAGGGGCACGATGTCCGCATCAGCACCAGCAGCTTCTTCACGCCGCAGCTCGCCATCGGCGCATCCACCGTCACCGTGACCCGCGAGAGCCGGCCCACCGAGCCCCCCCGCACGTACATCGAGGGCACCGACGTCACCGGGCGCATCCAGGACGTCCCCTTCGCCTGGTTCCCCAGCTTCAAGGGCGATACCGACCGCTTCCCGCTCCAGGACGTCCGCATCGAGAACTCCTCCGAGACAGGCATCGGTGTCAAGACCCGCTGGGACCTCTTCGGCCTCATCGGTGTGGACCCGCCCCCGGGCTGGAACGCCGACTTCTTCCTCGACGCATGGGTCAACCGCGGCGTAGGCACCGGCGCAGACGCCACCTGGGCCACCGCCGTCGCCACCGGCAACCTCCTCGGCTACATCGTCCCCGACGACCACGGCGAGGACATCATGAGCTCCGGCACGCGCATCCAGAACAACGGCGACGTGCGCGGCATCGTCGTCGGCGAGAACCGCTGGGCAATCAACGAGAACTGGACCGCCTTCACCGAGGTCGGCTACCTCTCCGACAACCGCTTCGCCCAGGCCTACTACCCCTTCCTCGCCGAAACCCGGCGTGAGTTCACCAATGCCCTCGACGTGCGCCACCTGGACGCCAACAGCTACCTCAGCATCTACCTCAAAGGGTCCGCCAACGACTTCACCCCCAACCACTTCCTCCTCCAGAGCCAGGGCTACACCGTCAACAAGTTTCCCGACATCCGCTACCACCGCGTCAACGACGACCTGCTCGGCGGCATCCAGCCCGGCCTGCTCACCTGGAACCACTACTACAGCATGACGCGCATGGGCTTCAGCTTCACCGAGTCCACCGCCAGCGATTACGGCTTCAACACGCCGCAGCTCGCCTTCGACGCCTTCGGCATCCCTATCGCCCCCGGCTCGCAGAACCAATCTCCCGGCGACCAGCTCCGCGCCCGCGGCCTCACCGAGAACCCCGTCAACCGGCTCGATACCCGCCAGCAGTTCTCCAGCACCATCGACGCCGGCCCCGTCCGCGTCAACCCCTTCCTCAACGGGCGCGTCACCTACTGGAGCAACGACTTCTCTTCGTTCTCCCCCACCAACAACGACAGCGTCCGCTTTTGGGGCTCCGGGGGCATCTTCGCCGGCTCGTCCTTCACACGCGTCTACGACGAGGCCGAGAGCGACCTGCTCGATATGCACCGCGCCCGGCACATCATCGAGCCTTCGGTCACCGCCTGGCTCGCCGGCACCAACCGCAACTCCGATACCCTCCCGGTCTACGACGACTCGGTCGAGGCCATCAACTCCGGCACCGCCGTTCGCGCCGGCGTGATGCAGACCCTCCAGACCCAGCGCGGCGGCCCCGGCCGCTGGCGTTCGGTCGATGTCCTCAAGCTCCGCACCGACTTCGTCTGGGCCTCCAACGCCACCAACCAGCGCTCCCCCATCGGCCGCTTCTTCGATGACCGCCCCGAAGACGCCGCCCTCGGCACCTTCATCAATATCGACGGCTCCTGGCAGCTCACCGACGCCGTTGCCCTCACGGCGGTCGAGAACTACAGCTTCGACCTGAATCAGTCCGCCCGCACCTCCGCAGGTCTGCTCATCGAGCACACCCGCGAATTCAAGACCTTCATCGATTACCGCTTCATCAACCCGCGCAACGCCACCTACGTGGACGGCGGCCTCAACCTCCGCTTCACCGACACCTACACCCTCGACCTCTCGGGCACCTTCGACGCCGACAACGGCCAGTTCCAGACCGTTCTCGCTCGCCTCAACCGCGAGTTGCCCAGCGTCATCCTCAGCGTCAAGGTCGGCTTCAACAAGATCACCGACGAGCTCACCACCGCCTTCATCGTCACGCCCCTTGACCGCGATCCGCACCGCCAACTCCTCCATCGCCTCGGTCGCGACAGCGTGGACGACCTGAGCGAACTCCCGGTCGGCAACGACCTCGTGCCCGGATCCTCGAAATGAGCGTCACCGTTCCCCTCGGCTTCCGTGCCGCGGCCGCCACCGCCGGCATCAAGCCCTCCGGCAAGCCCGACCTCGCCCTGATCGTCCGCGATGAAGTCCCCGGGACCATCGCCGGCTGCGCGATGTCCTTCACGCGCAACCAACTCGTTGGCGCACCGATCATCATCGGTCAGGCTGCCCGCAAGACGGCCCTCGCCGGCGGCCGTCCCGTCCGCGCCGTCCTCATCAACGCCGGCAACTCCAACGCCGCCACCGGCGAGCAGGGCGTCCAAGCCGCGCGAACCTGCATGGCCGCCGTCGCCGAGCGCCTCTGGGCCACCGCCGACGAAGTCCTCCCCAGCTCCACCGGCGTCATCGGCCGCCCCTTCCCGGTCGCCAAGGTCACCGCGGCCATCCCCACCCTCGCCGAGGCCCTTGCCCGCGGCGACGCCGCCGATGCCGCCGCCGCCGCCGCCATCATGACCACCGACCTGGTTCCCAAGACCGCGCGGGCGCAAGTCGAACTCGACGGCGTCACGATCCGCATCGGAGCTATGGCCAAGGGCTCGGGCATGATCGCCCCACGCCTCGATTCCGCAACGACCGCGCTGCCGGCGGCGACGATGCTCGCGTTCATCACCACCGACGCCCACATCGCCTCGGTTGATCTGCAGGCCGCGCTCGACCAAGTCACCGACGACACCTTCAACGCCATCAGCGTCGACAACCACCCCTCCTGCTCCGACACCGTCGTGGTCCTCTCCAGCGGGCAGGCCGCGGGGAGCGGCGCCCAGCCTATCCGCCGCGGCGACAAGCGCTTCGCCTCCTTCACCAAAGTCCTGCACGAACTCTGCTGGAACCTCGCCAACCAGATCGTCACCGACGGCGAAGGCGCAACCCGCGTCTTCGACGTCCACGTGACTGGCGCACCCACCGTCGAGGCCGCCCGCGCCGTCGCCCGCGAGATCGTCAACTCGCCCCTCGTCAAGTGCGCCATCCACGGCCGCGACCCCAACTGGGGCCGCATCGTCACCGCGGCGGGCAACGCGGGCGTCCACTTCATCCCCGATCATGCCTCGCTCACCCTCGGCCCCGTCCGCGTCTACAACAAAGGTGTGCCTGTTGTCGAGGCCCTGATCGACCCGCGCCTGGCCGAGCACCTCGCCGCCAAGCGCATCGCCGTCAACCTCGAACTCGGCGCAGGCCCCGCCGCCGCCCGCATGGTCGGCTGCGACCTCAGCGCCCAGTACGTCAGCATCAACGCCGACTACACGACCTGACGCAGCCTCACTGGATGATCTGATCGCGCCCGATCAGCCACACGATCACGCCGACCGCCGCCAAGAGCGCCACCCCGCCGATCACCCTGTCCCACCGCCGTCGACCGGCCCGCGCGGCGCCATCCGACGGCAGCGGAAACAGACCAGCCACCGTCAGGATCAACCCGACAAACGCACCGACCGGCAGCAGCAGGGTGGACAATCCCATCAACATCCGCACGGTGTATCGGCTCCCCATCCCCACAAACCCCACCCCTCCCCCGGGTACCATGCCCCGCCATGCCCGACCGCGTCCGCATCACCGACGTCTCCCCCCGGGACGGCCTCCAGAACGAGCCGGGCGTAATCCCTACAGCCGACAAGGTCCGCCTGGTTGAACATCTCTGTCGGACGGGCGTGGATGAGATCGAAGTCTCCTCGTTCGTCAGCGCCAAGTGGATCCCGCAACTCGGTGATGCCGCCGAAGTCTTTGACGCCATCCGAAGCTCCAAACCCGCAGCCGTCGCCTTCTCAGCGCTGGTCCCCAACGAGAAGGGCATGGAGGCGGCCCTCGCGGTGAACGCCCGCGCACAACAACGGATCATCGACAAGGTCTCCGTCTTCACCGCCGCCTCCGAGACCTTCTGCAAGAAGAACATCAACGCAACATTCAATGAATCGCTCGAGCGATTCCGGCCCGTGGTCCGCATGGGCGACCAGACACATATTCGTGCATATTTGTCCTGCGTGATCGCGTGCCCATTCGAGGGACCGATCGCGCCGGCACGCGTGGCCCAGTGCGCCTTCATGCTGTACGACCTCGGCGGCATCACCGAGATCGACCTCGGCGACACCATCGGCGCCGGGACGCCCCAGACCGTGCAGGCCATGCTGACCGCCGTATTGGCAACGTGGGAAAGCGAGGGCGTGCAATGCCCCCTCACCCTCCACCTCCACGACACCTTCGGCCGCGCCGCCGATTGCGTCAAGGCCGCCCTCGACCTCGGCGTCCGCTCCTTCGACGGCTCGGTCGCCGGCCTCGGCGGCTGCCCCTACGCCGGCACCCCCGGCAAGCGTGCCCCCGGCAACATCGCCACCGAATTACTTGTCCGCACCATCCACGGATCCGGGTACACCACCGGCGTCGATCTCGAAGCCCTCGCCGAGGCCGCCGCCTTCGCCCGCAGGATCGTCGCCGCCCCCCGCGCCCCCTCCGGGGGCACGCCATGATCCACTCCGACCTCCGCGATGATGTCGCCCTCATCACCCTCAACCGCCCCGATAAGCGCAACGCCCTCCTCCCCCAGATGCTCGCCGACCTCGACGCCGCCATCCGCGCCTGCACGCCCCCCGCCCGCGCCCTGGTCCTCGCCGGCGCCGGCGAGGTCTTCTGCGCCGGCTTTGATATGAAGGCCGTCCACGCCGACGCCTCCGTCCTCCCCGCCCTTCTCCGCGGCCTCTCCACCGTCATCCGCACCCTCCGCCGCCTCCCTATCCCCGTCGTCATCGCCGCCCACGGCGCCGCCGTCGCCGGCGGCTGCGCCCTCCTCGGCGGCGGCGACATCGTCGTCACCAACACCGCCGCCAGGCTCGGCTACCCCGTCCTCAAGCTCGGCATCTCCCCCGCCGTCACCGCCCCCGCCCTCCGCCAGCTCGTCGGCGACGGCCGCACCCGCGAACGCACCCTCGACACCGACCTCGTTTCCGGCGAGGAGGCCCTCCGGCTCGGTCTCGCCCACGTTCGGGTGGATTTGCCCGAGGATGTCCAGCCCCGCGCCATCCGCACCGCCAAAGAACTCGCACAAAAAGGGCCGGAAGCTCTCGCCGCAACGAAATTGCTTCTGTCGGAAATCGAACAAACCCAGCGCGACGACCCCTTCGACCGCGCCCTCAGCGTCTCCCTCACCCTCGCCGGCTCGCCCGAACAGACCGCCCGCGTCGCCGCCCTTTGGAAGTAATCGCCTATGTCGGAACTCGCCACACTCCAGACCGCCGGCCCCGTCGCCCGCCTGACGATCAACCGCCCGGAGCAGCGCAACGCCCTCTCCCTCGACCTCCTCGACGCCCTCCACGCGCAGGTGGACCACATCGCCGCCGACCCTTCAATCCACGTTGTTGTGCTGACCGGCGCCGGCCGCGCCTTCTGCGCCGGCATGGACCTCAAGCAGGTCCTCGGCAACGCCGACACCTCCTCGCAGCTCCTCCACCGCCTGGGCGACCTCACCTTCAAGCTCCGCGCCCTCCCCGCCGTCACCCTCGCCGTCGTCAACGGCCCCGCCATCGGCGGCGGCTGCGGCCTGGTCACCGTCTGCGACCTCTCCATCTCCTTCGTCGACAACAAGATGGGCTTCCCCGAGGTCGACCTGGGCGTCTGCCCCGCGGTTGTGGCCCCTTGGCTCGTCCGCAAGGTCGGCCCCGGCATGGCCCGCTACATCCTCCTCTCCGGCGGCCTCATGAGCGGCAAGGAGGCGTTCGACCGCGGCATCCTCACCCAGCTCGTCCCCACCGCCACCGACCTCGAGCCCGGCGCCGAGCAGCTCATCACGCGCCTCTCCACCGGCGCCCCCGCCGCCCTCCGCGCCACCAAGTCCCTCCTCAACGAACTCGACGGCTCCACCGACCGCGCCATCCTCGACCGCGCGGCCTCCCTCTCCGCCGAAGTCCTCAACACCCCCGCAACCCAGGCCATGCTCAAGCGCAAGCTCGGGGCCTGAGCATCTCGCGCGGTACTCGTTACTTCCGCCTCATCCTCATCACCACCAGCAGCGGCCACCCCATGTGTTTCTCCGCACGCGGGCACTGGCGCATCAATTCCGCATCCACCGCATGCTCGCTCATGTGGTCGATCGTGAGCCCCGCCCGCACAACGCCCATCACGTAGTCGCTGAGCTGGTTCGGCACGCTCGCCGGCATCGTCCGCGTCCCGTCCTTCGGGTCGTGGAACCGCGCCTGCACGCCGCGCAGCATCATCGCGGGGTGCATGATCGTCACCAGCACACTGCCGTGAGGCTTGCAGATCCGCCCCAGCTCCCCCATCAGCCCCGCCACATCGGCGATGTGGTCGAACACCAGCGCACACACCACCCGGTCGAACGCCCCGCTCTCCAGCGGCAGCCGCCCCGCCAGATCGTGCTCGATCCACTTCACCCGCTCGGCCCCCGCCTTCGCCCGCGCCGCGGCGAGCATCCCCGCCGAAAAGTCCACCGCCGTCACATTCGCTCCGCGAGCGGCGAGCGCCAGCGCGTGCCGCCCGGTTCCGCAGCCGATATCCGCCACCGTCAACCCGCGCACATCGCCCAAGAGCGCCGGCGCGACCCGTTCCTCCAGCGCTACCAGCGGGTTCCCGTCGGAGTCATAAATCTCCGACCACCGGTCGTACCCCTCGCGCGTCGGCATATGGATCGTCGGCGGCGCAGTCTCTTCGCTCATGTGGAACTCTAGATCGATCGCCCGCCGACGCTGCATCCACGCTCTACACTGCAACATGCCCCCCCCATCTCCCACCCCCACCCCGGCTCCCACCTCCACCGACGCGCCCGCTCCACTCCCCATGGACGTTGACGGCACCAAGGTCGTCACCATCACCCTCGAGCCCAATGTCGGCCCGATGGTCGTGCTCGACCTCCCGCTCATCCAGCGGCTCGAGCTCTCGCTCAAGTCGCTGCCCCCGGGGCCGACGGGACTCATCCTCGCCTCCGGCTCCGACCGCGTCTTCGTCGCGGGGGCCGACCTCAAGTCGATCGACGCGATGTCGAAGGATGAACTCGAGCGGTACCTCGCCTACGGCCAGCAGGTCTTCGGGATGATCTGTGCGCTCCCCTGCCCCACCGTCGCGGCCATCAACGGCGCGGCCCTCGGCGGCGGGCTCGAGCTGGCCATGCACTGCGACGGCCTGGTCGCCGCGCCCGCGCCGGTCCGCGACGGCCAGCCCGGCAAGCCCTACCCGATCGGCCTCCCCGAGGCCGGGCTGAGCATCTGCCCGGGCTGGGGCGGCACGAACCTGATGCCCGCCCGCATCCGCGACGCCGCGGATGCCATCTCGCGCACCTGCGCCGGCAAGACGATGAACATTGAAGAGGCCGCGGCGTGCGGGCTTATCGACCGCATGGCCGAGTCGCCGGCCGCGCTGCTGGGCGCGGCCAAGAGCTGGCTGGTGGACAACCGCAACGCGCCGGGGCGCCGGCGCGATGGGCGACCGCTCCGCTGGATCGGCCGCGATTCCTGCCGCAACACCGTGACGCAGGCGTACTCCGCCCTGCAGGCCGAGCTCTCCAAGGCCGACCCCGCCGCGGCGTGCATGAAGGCCATCGGCGCCGGCCTCGAAACCGGCTGGCCCGCGGCCCTCGAGATCGAACGCAAGGAACTCAATCGCCTCCGCAACACGGCGGCAGGCAAGGCTGCGATCCGCGCGTTCCTCGACAAGAGCAAGAAGTAAGAGTCATCACCGCAGAGACGCAGAGATCGCAGAGGGATTCATTGGTTCAATGCCATCAGATCCCGCCTTGACCCCTTCCCCATTCTTATGCCTTCCTCTGCGTCCTCTGCGTCTCTGCGGTGAAATCCGTTTCTCAGGCACAGTATTAAGGAGTCACTTATGGCCTTCCGCACCGCCGAAGCTCAATGGACCGGCAACCTGACCGAGGGCAAGGGGCACATCAAGGTGCAGAGCGGCACGCTCGACGCCCCGTACGACTTCCGCGCCCGCACCGCCGACGGCAAGGGGACCAACCCCGAAGAACTCATCGGCGCGGCCCACGCCGGCTGCTTCACCATGCAGCTCTCGGCCCTGCTGGGTGGCGCGGGCTTCACCGCCGAGAAGCTGCGGACGGTGGCCAAGGTCCACCTCGAGAAGCAGGGCGCGGGGTTTGCGATCCCTCGGATCGAGCTTGAACTCGAAGGCTCGGTGCCGGGGATGGACGCCGCGGCCTTCACCAAGCACGCCGAGACCGCCAAGGCGGGCTGCCCGGTCTCCAAGGCGCTGGCGGGGACGGAGATCTCGCTGACGGTGACGTTCAAGTAGCTGAATTGCGGGAAGCCCCGATCGGGGTCTTCGAGCATTTCATCACAGAGTTCACAGCGCGGCACAGGGAAAGGCATGAAGCCCCGGCGTGGATGTCGGGGTTTTTTCATGCACAGATTGACCACGGATTTGCACGGATGGGCACGGATCTGATGCGTGATCGGACAAGCAGATTGAAGACCGCTAGGCGGAGGAGAATTGGTGCTGGTGTTCGTAGGTGAGGATCTTGGTGGCGAGGGATGTTGGGGTCTGGGGTGGGAAGGGGTGGGCGTTTTGGGGGTCGGCGGTAATGATGAGGCCGCGCGGGGGGAAGGTGGGGTGGTGGGATGGGTCCATCGGGAGGGGATTGGCGCCCGTGTGGGGCGGGGTGGTGAAGTTGATAGGGGTGGAGGGAATGGGCGCGGGGGTGGTGGTGGGGGTTGGGGCGGTGCCGGCCGCGGCGCGGAGGGTAGAGGCGGTTGGGTTTTCCAGGGCCGCGGAGTACGACCCCTGCGGGGTCGGTGAGTCAAAACCGGGCTCACCGGGGGCGGCGCTCCTCGCCCCCCCAGACTCGTCGCTCTGCCCCCGGCTATGGACTTGCAGGCCTTCAGCCTGCGAGGCATTGACGCGAGGGGTCACATCTGGCGCAGGGGGTAGACCGGAAGGCCTTGGCGTTGAACACCGACCGGCTGAAGACAGCCGGTCGGTGGCACTTGTGGGAAAGAAAGCGATGCGGAGGATGGCGCTGGCGGCGCGGATTCGGTCGGCGTCGGAGCCGCGCTTGGCCTGGATGAGGAGGATGTCGATCGCCTCGAGTTTGCGCGTGGCGAGGGCGGCGTTGAAGGATTCGGGGGTCATGGGTTTCTCGAAGGTGGGGAATAGCACGAAGACGCGAAGGGACGAAGGAAGACAGGAGAGGGGTGGAAAACGGGGAAAGCTGAAACGCGGGAATTGGGATGGGCGGGCGGGTCGGGACGGGGGACGGGGTCGCGGGCGATAGGACAAATGAGGCGCCTCTACCCATGGCCAAAAGACCGCGCCGTTGCGCAATTCGTGGTCACT